>JBDTTT010000136.1:0-14468 GCA_039930485.1 Chryseolinea sp. | reverse complement strand
GAAAGAAGAACTTGTGCAGTACAAATATTTGATGTTGCTTTCTCTCTGCGAATATGTTGCTCGCGTGTTTGCAATGCCATGCGATAGCCCGGATTACCTGACGCATCGATAGAAGCACCAATAATTCTTCCAGGCATCTGGCGTTTGAATTCATCTTTCGTTGCAAAGAATGCGGCATGTGGTCCACCAAAACCCATTGGTACACCGAAGCGCTGAGAAGATCCAACCACAACATCGGCACCCATTTCGCCTGGCGATTTCATTAGCAACAAACTCATTAAGTCTGCGCCCATTACAATGAATACATCCTTCTCATGTGCAGAAGATGCAAAAGATGAATAATCTTTTACAGCGCCATCGTTATTTGGATTTTGAATATAGACTGCAAAAAGATCAGCATCCGTAATGTCTAATGTATTTACATCGCCAATCACCAACTCAACACCAATAGGTGTAGCACGTGTTTTTAATAAGTCGATGGTTTGAGGAAATGCGTTTTGATCAACAAAAAACTTAGCTGCATTTTTCTTTGATGCTTTTCGGGAAGCAAACATTAAGTGCATAGCTTCTGCTGCTGCTGTACCTTCATCCAATAAAGAAGCATTGGCAATTTGCATTCCCGTAAGGTCGATGATCATTGTTTGATAATTGATCAATGCTTCCAAACGGCCTTGAGCAATCTCAGCTTGATAAGGAGTGTAAGCCGTGTACCATCCTGGATTTTCTAAAATATTCCGAAGGATTACGCCCGGAGTGATTGTGTTGTAATAACCTGTTCCGATAAACGATTTGAAAACCTTATTCTTTGAAGCCAGCTTTTTGAAATCATTCAGAAACTGAAACTCAGATTTGGCTGCTGGCAAGTTTAATGGACTTTTCAAGCGAATGCTGGCAGGGATCGTTTGTTCGATAAGTTCGTCAACCGATTTAGCCTTTACCACTTTCAACATTTCTTCAGTCTGATGGGCATCCGGGCCAATGTGCCGGGTTTCAAATTTTTCGGAGTAGTGGGAATCGATTTTCATTAAAATGTTTGATTTTCAGTGTCTTAGGTTAATGAGATGCGGGCAAACAGCCGTAAGGGCGCAAAGGTAATAATAGTCGATAGTCCATGCTTCCTAATGATGAGAAAAAAGTATGATTGTTGACAGGTTCTTGTTACCAGTTGCCGGTTTCCGGTCACCGGTAACTGGCAACCGGAAACTTTATTATTGACAACAGATAAAAATGACGGTTCCTTTACTTTAGTGCCAAACTGCCGTTCACATAATCCAGTTCGCATTCTCGAAAATCCTCAACATCTTTGGCGCATTAACTTAAACTTTGAGCTATGATTAAATTGAAACTAGGTGTCTTCATCGGTTTGCTCATGTCAAGCATGAACCTGATGGCCCAAGATCCTGCCGCACAGACCTACGGCAAACTCATTACGGAATCTGATTTAAAAGAGAATTTAAGCATCCTTGCCTCCGATGCATTCGAAGGTCGCGAAACCGGAAAGCGTGGTCAGAAAATCGCGGCAGCCTTTGTTCGCGCGCACTTTGAAGACATTGGTTTGACAGGTCCGGTTGATGGCGGATATCTTCAGACGGTAGAATTATACACCAGCATTCCTGGTGAGATATATGTAAAGAGCGGAGCAAGCAAATTCAACAATTTTGAAGATGTGGTTTATTATGGATCAACTGATTCCAATGGAGAAGTAACTGTTCCTACGGTATTCGTTGGTAAAGGTCGCAAAGAAGATTTCGATCAGGTGAGTGTTGATGGAAAGGCGGTAGTTGTTTTTGTTGGAAAGGATGAGAACTTCCGTGCGCCAATAGGTATTGCACGTGAGAAGGGAGCAAAAATTGTTTTTGTTGTGAATCCGGATCCAACGGGTTTTACAGAATTGCTTTCTCAGTTTAGAGGATTTCTTTCAGGCGGTTCACTCTCGGTTGAAAATCCAAAGACAAGAACTTCTAAGAATTCAGGGACATTCTTTGTGTCTACAGCAGTAGCAGCAAAGTTGATGAATACAACATTGGAGAAATTAACAAAGGTTGCTGGTGAAGATGTGAAGAAGGCAGCATTGAAAAAAATGAAGCCAGGAACTGTTACGTATAAAACTTCAATGGAAGTAAAGGTATTAAAGTCGGAGAACGTATTGGGCTTTTTGGAAGGAACTGATAAGAAAGATGAAATTGTAATTGTTACTTCACACTACGATCACATCGGTATATCAAAGAGTGGAGAAGGCGATCGCATTAATAATGGTGCAGATGATGATGGATCAGGAACGGTTTCAGTAATGCAGATTGCAAAAGCATTTGCGCAAGCAAAGAAGGACGGAAAAGGTCCACGCAGAAGTATTTTGTTCATGACGGTAACAGGTGAGGAAAAAGGTTTGCTTGGTTCCGATTACTACACACAACATCCCATCTTCCCTCTTGATAAAACCGTTGTTGATTTAAATATTGATATGGTTGGTCGCAGAGATCCGGAACATAAAGACAGCGCACCTTATGTATATGTAATCGGATCAGATAAACTTTCTGCTGAATTACATACATTAAGTGAATCCGTTAATAAGGCGAACACTAATTTGATTTTTGATTACACGTATAACAGCGAAGGCCATCCCGATAGAATTTACTATCGTTCCGATCATTGGAATTTTGCGAAGAACAACATTCCTATCATTTTTTATTTTGATGGAATTCACGAAGACTACCATAAGCCTAGTGATGAGGTAAGTAAAATTGAATTTGATTTATTAGCGAAACGTGCTCAGACTGTTTTCTTTGCAGCTTGGGAAATTGCGAATCGTGAAGGGCGCATTGTAGCGGATAAGAAATAAGGTAAGTATTCCCACTTTTAGCGAACTGAAAATTAAAATGCCCTCGTTAGTCTAAAGCTAGCGAGGGCGTTTTTATTTTTTAATTGTTCTAAACTTAAATCTTATTCAAGTCCTTTCTCTTTCATCTTCTTAAACTCACGTACTCGCCTGGTCATGGCAATTCCGAAACCGGCCATTACTACAAGTGTACCAATCCACAATACATTGATGAGCGGTTTTTCCAATGCTTTAATTACGACCCAATCTTTTTGTCGCGTGTTCAATCCTAAGCTGAACTCACTTGTTTCAGGATGAATGTTGAGAAGTGTAATGCGTAAACCAAGATCTTTGATTTCATCTGGGATGCGGCCAACCATTTTATCGCGGATAAGGAAAACAGGTTCCGCAAAATATGCTCCCTTTTCGCCTTGTACCTTCACTCTTGCTTTTACTGCTACATCTTTTTCTCCCAGCACCACACCATCAATTTCAAAAACGCGATCAACGGACTCAAGCGTTGTTATGTAATCATTGGCAAAAAACTCTTTTCCAATTTTTGTTTTAATTTCTTCGAGTTTGCTCCAATCACTTTCCTCTTCCGGATTCATCACTGATGTAACATGGGTGTAGAGATCAGCAGACACTGTTCTGTAAATATCAGGTGAGGGAAGAAGTCCTCCCATTTCCTGATTGATTTGTGCTCGCGGATATAATGTATATTTCTTATCACCTTTGCGAAGTTCGATCTCATAGTATGTATTCTCGCCATGAATGAAAATCGTGTCATTAGCTTTGTAGGCATGTCCCTTCACAGAAAGGTCATGCTTAGCCACTACTTTGTCTTTGTCATCTGTTAACTTCACATCACTAGTATGGATGTATCCTGAATGTTCGCGAGGCTCAAGACGTTCCCCTAAGTATTCAATATCGTAACCCCACATGGTGCGCGTCTCATTTACGAAGAGCAATAAATTATCGCGGTTAAATTCTTTACTAAAGTCTTTCGAGATTTGAAGACCGGTGTTGTTAAGGGAAACTACTTTTGAATAACCGGAAGAAAACATCACGCCAATCAACATCATACCAATGCCAATGTGTGCAATCGCGCCACCCGATAACCCCGGACTTGATTTCAGTAATCCAATTAAAATTTTTGCATTCGCGAAAACAGTAAAGAGTCCTGCAAACATTAACAGGGCATAGGGTACGTTAAATACTTTTGAAATGTTGATGATTACCAGCGAGACGAGTATTGCCGCAATAAAAGGAAGAGACAATTGTTGTAATAAAACTTTCCGATCAATTTTCTTCCACCAGAAGAACTGACCAATAGCTGAAAGGATACCGATTGCTATGGCAAACCAGATTTGAAACTTGGAATAGAATGCAGGCGCATCTGTTGGTGGCGCTAGCTTCGCATCAATATTAAACCAACCGATCATTGCATTGATTACAGGAATGGAGGTTCCGGCAATTACCTGAAAGCCCATTAAGCAAAGTGTAGTTGCACCAATAAAGATCCAGAACTCGCGTGAATAGGTTGATGCTTCCTTTTCGGTTGATGGAATGTGTTTCCAACGGACTAGAGAAAGGACAAGTGCTGCCACCAGAAAGAATAAAAGATAGATGAGTAATTGTCCTGAGAGGCCGAGATCGGTAAAGGAGTGCACAGATGCTTCACCTAGAATTCCGCTGCGTGTTAGGAAGGTCTGGTACAGAATGGCAATGAAAACAGCAATTACCAAAATAACGGAAGCCTTCAAAGCTGTTTCACTGTTTTTGTAGGTGATCATGGTGTGAATCGCGGCTACAAGAATTAGCCATGGAACGAAAACGGCATTCTCAACAGGATCCCAATTCCAATATCCTCCGAAGTTTAATGTCTCATATGCCCAATATCCACCCATTAAAATACCAAGGCCTAAAATAGCACCGCCAAACAATGCCCATGGTAATGCTGGCCGAACCCAATCGCTGTATTTCTTTAACCACAATCCAGCCATGCAAAATGCGAACGGCACAACGGTAAGGGCAAAGCCCAGGAATAATGTAGGAGGATGAATAACCATCCAGTAATTCTGAAGCAGAGCATTTAAGCCCGTTCCATCTTTTGGAATAAACTCTGGCTGCGCTAAAAAGATTGGTGCATCGCGCATCACATCGCGCAATAAAATAAAGGGTGAGCTTCCGATTTTAAGATCGAAGCCAGGAATAACCACCCCTAAAATCATGGAGGTGAGAAATGCTTGCACCAATGTAAAGACTGCCATTACAGGAGCCTCCCAAAATTTGTTTGTGTTGATAATGATCACACCAAGTATGGCATGCCAGAACATCCACAACAGAAAACTTCCTTCTTGCCCGTTCCAAAAGGTAGAGATCAAATAATAAGATGGAAGTTTTCGGTCGGAGTGGCTGTATGCATAATGATATTCAAAATAATGATTAGCAATAATGAGGAAGAGCGTTACACAAATACCAAGCACAGCAAGGGCATGAATGTAAAATGATGTTTTGCCATTGAGCAACCAGCCGTTCTTCCTTTGCAAATCATCGGTGGTCGTGGCTTTGAAGTAATTGAATACTGTTACGAGTGCGGCAATGAAAGAAGTAATAACAAAGAGATGCCCGAGATTGCCGATGAGATAATGCATGATGGGAGGTACAAATTACAAGTTACGAAGTACGAATAATGGAATAAGTATGAAATGTGCAAACTTTGAAATAGTGAGGTGATCAGGCATTGATTTTTGTTTCCTGATATTTTGAAGGACACTTAAGGAGAATTTTGCTGGCCTTAAAGGTTTCACCATTATAACTGCCAATAACAACCACTTTTTCAGAACGAGTGAAGTCGGGAGGCATCGGTTGATTGTATTCTACACGTTGTTCTTTGCCATTATCGTCAATCATTAAAAACGAAAATGAAACACGATCAGCACCTTCTTTAATTCCGATTACATGTCCTTGACTATCTTTGGGAAGTTGCCCCACCACATGGATATCTTTTGTATTGCCGGCTGTTGCCATGGTGTAGGCTTCGCCAAAGCTTGTGTAGGTACTGGCATCGCCTGCTGTTGTTACAATAATGGCAATGGCTGCCGCGATAATAACAATGATGAAGATGTGTGATTTTTTCATAGTTCTCCCCACTTAAAATTCGATCTCAAAATTAACTACAAACAACCAGAATGTAAACGACCTCATCGATCCCTTTAGGCTTAAAACAGTTCGTCTAAGCTTTCAGTTTCGATTGTTTTTCAGTCAACAGATTTTCCAGCTTATTTACCTTTCTATCGAGCATTACTAAGTAGGCAATCAATCCCACCAAAACGATCAGAATGATACCCACCACTACATAAATCTTACCTTCCGACCGCATGGTATCGGCCATTTCAACATTGGATTGCGCCTGAGCGATAAAGCTGAACATTATCAGCATTAAACTTAAAATACCTTTAACCATTCTTTTCATGTTCTAATTCAAGTAATTTTTCTTCTACCGCTCTAATTCGCAATCGAAGGGATGCAATCCAAACTCCAATCAAAATCCAACCAATAACCGCTGGATAAAAAATCATCCGCATGCGACTATCTAAATCATAGGCATTAAAGCCAGGATTTCCTCCGTTTCCGGGATGCATGGAGCTGGTTAATCGTGGAATGATAAATACCAAAGGGATCATAGCAGCAAATGCAAAAATATTATAGACTGAACTTAGTCGAGCCCGTTGCTCTTCATTTTCAAGTGAGCCTCTCAAAACAAAATACGCGAGGTACACTAACAAAGCAATGGCAGCCCCATTTTGTTTTGGATCGCCATGCCAGGGCGAACCCCAGGTATAATTTGCCCACAACATCCCTGTTACCATACCAAGTAAGCCAAAGAGCAAACCAACATTTGCAAACGCTACTGACTTTCTATCAAATTCAGGGGAAGGATTTCGGAGGTATAAGACAGCATAATAAACCGAGATTAAGAAAAGGAAGATCATTCCAAACCACATGGGCACATGAAAATAAAGAGCACGAATACTTTCATTGAGGATATTCAATCGCGGCACTTCGAAAAGCATTCCGCCCAGATGAACGTAAATCACCAGCACAACTCCCAGAATTTTCCACCAATTATTTCTCATCGCCACATTTTCAAATTTTCAAATCGACTAATTAACTGCGCCAAATATAGGGGAAGAGGAGGTAAGCCAGTACCGTGAGAATGCAATTTATTGCCAATAGGTTGAGCAGTTCATCTAAACTTGCTGAGCGGTCAATTCCATCCAAAGCATTTTTGGTGATTTTGATAGCCATCAACAAAATACCCAATACAACAGGAAAGCTAAGTACGGCCATAAGAATGTTGCTGTTGTTCGCTTTCGATGCAATGCCTGAGATCAAACTCAATGCAGCTGAAAACCCAAAGGAAGTGAGAAAGAGAGTCGTGATAAAAAGAAGGGGATCCTGTATTGGATTTTCAATAAAAACAGAGAACAGGACATATCCGCCTAGCGAAAGCAACAAGCATAAAGCAGTGTTATAGATTATTTTGGAAATAATGGTGGCTTGTGGGCTCGCCATAGTGTACATATAGATGAAGATACCTTTCTTTTCTCCTATAAAACTTTTCCCCACACTATTCACTACTGAAAAGAGAATGGTAAGCCAGAATAGAGCCGACCAGGTAGCTTCAGAAATTGAATTCTGCCGAAGACTAAACGTTAAATAACAGATAAAAACCAAACTGAACAGATAGAGACTGATTCCGGAAATGACGGCTTTTCGCCTGAGTTCCAGTTTGAGTTCTTTTTGGATGAGAAGAAAAATTACATTCACTCGATTGTGATCAGTTTCAATGCTTTGAGCAACATGCAAGTTTATGTAAAAACGCCCCAAATTATCGTTGGCACCTAAAATTATTTAGTTTTGCTGTCCGTTTTATAATAACTTTTTAACGCCAAGATGCCTTCAGAAAAACTAGTTTTAGTCACCGGTTCTGCCGGTTTTATTGGATTTCATCTCTCTCAAAAGCTTTGTCAGCTGGGTTATACGGTTGTCGGGCTCGACAATTTGAATGACTATTATGAGATCGGACTTAAACATTCGCGACTGGAGCAATTGAAGGCGAACGCAAACTTTACGTTCAAGGAAATTGATTTGACTGATAAAAATGGAATGGATCAACTGTTTGATCAGTATAACTTCCCTTATGTCATCAATTTGGCTGCGCAAGCAGGTGTACGCTACTCCATTGAGAATCCATATGCTTATCTCGAAAGCAATTTGCGTGGATTTTTAAATGTGCTGGAAGCTTGCCGTCATTATAAAACAAAGCATCTTATTTATGCTTCATCCAGTTCCGTGTATGGAGCGAATAAAAAGATGCCATTCTCCATTCATAATAATGTAGATCATCCACTCTCATTATATGCGGCAACAAAGAAGTCGAATGAGTTGATGGCACATACTTATTCATCTCTTTATAATTTGCCCACCACAGGTTTACGCTTCTTCACGGTTTATGGTCCATACGGACGGCCGGATATGGCATTGTTCCTCTTTACAAAAGCGATATTAGAAGGTAAACCTATTGATGTATACAATCACGGAAAGATGAGACGTGATTTTACATACGTAGCGGATATTGTAGAAAGCATCGAGCGCCTTATTTCAAAAATTGCGCAGCCGAATAAAAATTGGGATGGAACGGCACCCGATCCTGCTACGAGCTTTGCACCCTATCGGATTTTTAATATTGGAAATAACCAACCGGTTGAGTTGATGCGCTTTATTGAGATAATTGAAGAAAAACTAGGCAAAAAGGCAATCAAGAATTTATTACCACTTCAGGATGGTGATGTTCCTGCCACTTTCGCGGATGTAGATGACTTAATGCGCGAAGTAGATTTTAAACCGTCTACACCAATCGAAGTGGGTATTGGAAATTTCATCGATTGGTATGTGAAGTACTACAACGTTAAATTATAATCAATCATGGATAGAATAGGAATTATTGGTCTTGGATATGTAGGCTTGCCACTCGCTGTGGAGTTTGGTAAAGTGATAGATATTGTAGGCTTTGATATTAATAAAGACAGAATTGAAGAGTTAAAGAAGGGTCACGACCGTACGAAAGAAGTTACAGCAGAAGAATTGAAAGCCTCCATTAAGATGAGCTTCTCTTCTGACATAGCTGATTTGAAGACGGTAAATTATTTTATTGTCACGGTACCCACTCCAGTAGATGATTCAAAGAAACCCGATCTTCGTCCACTGGAAAGTGCAAGCAAAACAGTAGGAAGTATTTTAAAGAAAGGTGATACTGTTATTTACGAATCGACTGTTTACCCAGGATGCACTGAAGAAATTTGCGTGCCGGTATTGGAGAAAGTAAGTGGCTTAAAATTTAACGTTGACTTTTTCTGCGGATACTCACCTGAAAGAATTAACCCGGGAGATAAGCTTCATCGCGTTACCACTATTAAAAAGGTAACGAGCGGAAGCACACCTGAAGTTGCAGAAAAAGTGGATCAGCTTTATCGAAAAATTATTGTTGCCGGAACGCATAAGGCTTCTTCCCTAAAAGTGGCAGAAGCCGCGAAGGTAATTGAGAACTCACAACGCGATGTAAACATTGCTTTTGTAAATGAGTTAGCGCTCATCTTCGAACGCATCGGTATTGACACACATGAAGTGTTGGAAGCGGCAGGCACCAAGTGGAACTTTCTTCCTTTCAAACCAGGATTGGTTGGAGGGCATTGTATTGGTGTTGATCCGTATTACTTAACGCATAAAGCTGAAAGTCTTGGCTATCATTCAGAAGTGATTCTTTCCGGAAGAAGGATAAATGATAACATGGGTGTACATATCGCGAACCGTGTTATCAAACTCATGGCACAAAACGATTTACCCATTAACAAGGCCGATGTATTAGTACTTGGAATTACTTTTAAAGAAAACTGCCCGGACATTCGCAACAGCAAAGTGATTGACGTAATCCGTGAACTTCAAAGCTTCGGAACGAACGTTGATATTTTCGATCCGCAAGCGGATGGAGAAGAAGTAAAACATGAATATGGATTGTCATTGATTTCTACCTTAAGCAAAAAATATCATGCTATTGTTCTCGCAGTTAACCATGATGAATTTTCCAAATTGAATTGGAATGCCATTCGTCAGGAGAACACGGTTGTGTTTGATGTGAAAGGTTCCCTTGATAAATCAAAAATTACAGCACGCTTATAAATCTAAAATGACTCCCTCAAAAAAAATTCTTGTTACAGGCGGTGCCGGATACATCGGTTCACACACGGTTGTCGAATTAATTCAAGCTGGATACCAACCGGTTATTATTGATGACTTTTCAAGAAGTGACCGAACTCTCGTAGAAGGCATCGAAAAGATCACGAAGCAAAAGCCCAACGTTCAGGAAGGTGATTGTAACGACAAGGAATTTTTGCAGAAAGTTTTCAAAACACAAGGACCATTTTCTGCTGTTATGCACTTTGCTGCATTTAAGTCGGTAGGAGAATCTATGCATGAACCATTAATCTATTACAAGAATAATATTGGTTCATTACTTACTCTGCTTGAGGTAATGAAAGAGTTTCAGGTTTGCGATTTGATTTTTTCTTCATCGTGCACGGTATATGGTCAACCTGATCATATTCCTGTGAATGAAAGTGCTCCATTCAAACGCGCAGAGTCACCATATGGTGCAACAAAACAAGTTTGCGAGCGAATTTTGGAAGATGTTTATACAACAGGATTTAGAATTGTTTCACTCCGATATTTTAATCCAATAGGAGCACATCCAAGTGCATTGATGGGTGAACTTCCGATAGGAACGCCAAATAATCTTGCTCCCTACATTACTCAAACAGCAGCAGGAAAGCGCGAAAAACTTACTGTATTTGGAAATGATTATAGTACTCCGGATGGCTCATGCCTTCGTGATTTCATTCATGTGGTTGATTTAGCTGATGCTCACGTAAAGGCGATGGAATACCTTACAAAGTTATCAGACGAAAATACGCTACGTGTATTTAATCTCGGAACAGGTAGGGGTGTGTCTGTACTTGAATTGATTCATCAATTTATGCATATTACGGGCGTTAATATTCCATACGTTATTGGCCCGCGCAGATCTGGTGATATTGAAAAAGTTTATGCCGACACAACAAAAGTAGCGAGCGAGTTGGGTTGGAAAACAAAATACACCAGTGAAGATGGTCTTCTCCACGCCTGGGAGTGGGAAAAAAAATTGATGAAATAACTTTTTGCCTAAACGATAAGCTCCAGAATTTTATTGAATTTCTAATAATAAGAAATGGAAAAAATAAAAATGGTTGATCTGCACTTGCAATACCTGCGCATTAAAGCGGAGGTAGATGCGGCCATCGAACGTGTGCTCACATCAACTGCCTTTATTCAAGGACCTGAAGTAAATCAATTTGCTGATGCATTGGCGAAATACACGAATTCTTCTTTTGTAATTCCTTGTGCCAATGGAACAGATGCATTACAAATTGCCATGATGGCACTCGATTTTAAACCGGGTGATGAAATAATTTTACCGGTACATACCTACGTTGCCACAGCTGAAGTGATTGCATTGCTGGGTCTTACACCTGTCTTTATTGATGTAGACCAAAAAACATTTAACATTGAAGTAGCGCAGATTGAAGCAAAGATCACATCAAAAACAGTTGCCATTGTGCCCGTTCATTTATATGGACAGTGCGCAGATATGGAACCGATAATCGCAGTGGCAAAAAAATATAATCTCAAAGTCATTGAAGATGTCGCCCAAGCGTTGGGTGCTGTTTATACTTTTAGCGATGGAACGAAGAAGAGTGCGGGTACAATGAGTACAATTGGCACCACATCGTTTTTTCCATCAAAGAATTTAGGTTGCTTTGGTGATGGTGGCGCTATGTTCACACAGGATAAGACACTGGCTGAGAAAATAAAAATGATCTCGAATCACGGTCAGAAAATAAAATATCATCACGATAGCATTGGTGTAAACAGCCGGTTAGATACATTACAAGCTGGAATTCTTCTGGCTAAGCTTAAGCATTTGCCAGAATACGAACGAAGCAGAAACGATGTAGCGAATTATTATGATAAAGCGTTAGCTGGAATTTCTAAAATCAAAATACCAGTTCGTTCAAAATATTCAACACATGTCTTTCATCAATACACCATCCAGGTGGCGGAGAGAAGAGATGAGTTGAAAACTTTTCTGGAGAAGAATGAAATTCCCACCATGATTTATTATCCTGTTCCACTGCACTTACAAAAAGCGTATCAACGAACTGGTTTTGGTGAAGGATCTTTTCCGGTTACGGAACAACTCTCAAAAACCGTTCTGTCACTTCCTGTTCATACAGAAATGGATGAAGCACAATTGAATTATATTTGCCAAACGATTAAAACATTTTTTCACGCATGAGTTCAGTAAAATTTTATGCGCATCCATCCGCAATCATTGACGATGGTTGTGTGATTGGTGAAGGCACAAAAGTTTGGCACTTTTCTCACATCATGCCCAATTGTGTAATTGGTGAAAATTGTAACATCGGACAAAACGTAGTGATTTCTCCTGAAGTGGTCCTCGGTAAAAATGTGAAAGTCCAGAATAACGTATCGATTTATACAGGTGTGCAGTGTGAGGATGATGTTTTTCTTGGCCCATCCATGGTGTTTACCAATGTGATCAATCCGCGAAGCGCCATCAATCGTAAAAATCAATACGCGAAGACACTGGTGAAGAAAGGGGCGACCATAGGTGCGAATGCCACGATTGTTTGCGGACACAACATCGGTCAGTTTGCTTTTATCGGTGCAGGTGCTGTAGTAACAAAGACTGTTCCTGACTATGCATTAGTCATTGGCAATCCTGCACGTCAAACCGGCTGGATGAGTGAATACGGACATAAGTTGTTGTTTGATAAAAATGGGATTGCAGTTTGCCCTGAAAGTAATGAGCAATACAAATTGGAAAAAGGAAGCGTTATAAAACTTTAAGAGATGAAGAACTTTGCATTGATTGGTGTTGCCGGATACATTGCCCCAAGGCATTTGCAAGCAATACGAGACACAAAAAATAATCTTGTAGCAGCGTTAGATAAATTTGATACAGTAGGCATTATTGATTCCTATTTTCCAAACGCAGACTTCTTCACCGAGTTCGAACGATTCGATCGTCATATTGATAAACTGAAGCGTCAGGGAACGAAGATTGATTACGTTAGTATTTGCACGCCAAACTATCTGCACGATTCTCATATTCGTTTTGCACTTCGACATCAAGCCGATGCTATCTGCGAAAAACCGTTAGTGTTGAATCCATGGAATGTAGATGCGCTACGCGAAATTGAAAAAGAGACTGGTAAGAAGGTCTTCACGATTCTTCAATTGCGTTTGCATCCAAGTATAATTGCCTTGCGCGAACAAGTATTGAACGGACCGAAAGATAAAATATACGATGTTGACTTATCATACATCACATCACGTGGCAATTGGTATCAGATAAGCTGGAAGGGCGATTCTTCTAAATCAGGAGGTGTGGCAACCAATATTGGTATTCATTTCTTTGACATGTTGACATGGGTCTTTGGTGAAGTGAAGAAAAACATTGTACACCAGATGAAGGAGGATATGGCTGCCGGATATTTAGAACTTGAGCGCGGTCGGGTTCGATGGATGTTAAGTATTAATGCAGATCATTTACCAGAGGATGTGAAGGCAAAAGGTAAACGCACGTATCGTTCCCTTACAATGGAAGGACAAGAAATTGAATTCAGCGATGGCTTCACTGAACTTCATACCATGAGTTATCAGCAGATAATTGATGGAAAAGGGTTTGGATTAGAAGATGCATATCCTTCTATCCAACTCGCACACGACATTCGTCATGCGGAGCCAATTGGGAAGACAGGTAACTATCATCCTTATTTGAATTCGCTTTAGTTCGGAACACGAACAATATCAACAAACAACCATAATGAACGTTCCGTTTGTCGATCTTAAAATACAGTACGGTTCGATTAAAGAAGAAATTCTGGAAGCGATCAATCGTGTTTTTGAAGATGGAGTTTTTGTTGGCGGTAAATACATTCAACAATTTGAAAAGGATTTTGCTGCTCTCCATGGAGTGAAGCATTGCATCGGAGTAGGCAATGGAACGGATGCAATTTTTATCATTTTAAAAATACTGGGTATTGGCGCTGGAGATGAAGTCATCATACCCGCTCACAATTGGATTTCAGCTTCTGAAATGCTAACCCTTACGGGCGCACAACCTGTATTTATAGATAGTGACCCAGATACATTCACAATCGATGCTGCAAAAATCGAAGCAAAAATCACAAAGCGAACAAAAGCTATTCTGCCTGTTCATTTATATGGACAACCATCACATCTTCATGAGCTTCAATCCATCTGTAGAAAATTCAATTTGTATTTAATTGAAGATTGTGCGCAATCTATTTTGGCGGAGGAGAATGGCAGATATGTGGGAACATTCGGAAATGCTTCTGCCTTTAGTTTTTATCCCAGTAAGAATTTAGGCGCCTACGGAGATGGTGGCGCAATTCTGACAAGTGATGATGATCTTGAAAAAAAAATAAGAGCGTATGCCAATCAC
>JBDTTT010000135.1:0-14737 GCA_039930485.1 Chryseolinea sp. | reverse complement strand
ATGCAATCGAATTGTTTTATGACATTGATCATTTTGAAGGGTTGGTTAAAACAGGATATGATCCTGAAATCCAACTTATCGAAGAAGTGAAATACTTATCTGAAGAAGAAATAAAAGCAATACCACAAGATAATCTTCATGGGATTTTTCATAATCATCAAACCAAAATGGAAATTCAAAAATTAAGTGGATTTTATCGGATTTAAATCGCAATCCGTAAAAAGCACCTTGTGATTTACCCTCTAAAATATTTATTATTGTAAATACCTTTAGTGCGATAACATCAATTCAACTATTGTGTCTGTTGGTATCGGATAATTTTAGACATGGAAACCAGCGCTAACTGAAAATAACTTGCAAACTTCAACCCTTCAGTATAAGCTTATTAAGAAAATCAAAGACGATCGCTTTGATGAAGAACTGATTAATCAATATCATTTATTAATACATATTGGAACGCGCGATTTTCAAATGCTCGTTCTTGATCCTGATCAAAACCGGGTCCTCCTCATGGAGGATTTTGTTTTACCTGGGATATCCACACACAATGAACTCATGCTCATGCTGGATCAACTCTTTGATTCACATGCCGTACTTAAAGCAGGCTTCTGGAAAAGAGTGAAGGTTTCCATAAAGAACCAGAAGTTTGTTCAGGTTCCTCAAGCCCTTTTTTCGGAATCTTCATTAGAAGAGTATTTGAAATTTAATGCTCCGATCGATCCAGCAAACGAAGAGTTCCTTGCCTCACCGAATCCACGATGCGAAGCCGTAACCGTTTTCGCAATCAACAAAGAGTTGAAAGATTGGCTCACGAGTATTTATCCTAACTCACCTCCTGCTTTCACACATCAGTCCGCAGCGTTGATTGAAGGTACTATGCAATTCGCAGAAGGAAAGAACGACAATCCACTTTATGTCTACATTGATCGTTTTAAGTTGCACATTTTATCGTGTAAGGACGGGAAGTTACTTTACTATAATCAATTTGCAATCAAGCAATTTTCAGATTATGTGAAGTATATTATGATGGTGATGAAAACCCTCAACCTAAATCAGGAATCAAGCCAGGTTGTGTTGTGGGGTTATATTGGTAAAAACTCACCTCATTACGTTGAGTTCTACAAGTACATCAATAACGTTACCTTCGGTGGCCGACCAAGAAATATAAGCTTTGGCTACATGTTTGACGAAGTGCAAGAGCATCACTTCTTCGATCTTTATAGTATCAGTTTAATCGACTAATCAGCCTTTTTTTGCAACTATCTTACTTGCCTGTTTTAGGTATTGGTAATTCTTTCCGATTTACCGACATTTAAAACACCATGACAAAACGCATTGCAGTTTTCCCAGGCTCTTTCGATCCTTTCACAAAAGGACATGAGGATATCGTTCTTCGAGGTCTTCAACTATTCGATGAGATTATTATCGGTATTGGTTACAACAGCACAAAGAGCAATCGCTATTTTGAGATTGATCTGATGGTGGAGTACATCAACAAAACGTTTGAAAAATATCCAAACATTACGGTCACTACCTTCTCAGAACTTACTGCGGAATTTGCCCGAAAAAATGGTGCTAAGTTTTTATTAAGAGGTTTACGCAATACCACCGACTTTGAATATGAAAACAGCATCTCACAAGTGAACCGACAATTGTACGATGAGATGGAATCTGTCTTCTTGATCACCACACCTCAACTCGCATGGATCAGTTCTTCAATCATTCGCGAAGTACATCGCTATGGTGGAGAGGTCTCGCAATTCCTTCCGTATAAACTTTAATGTATTTTCATTCAATTTAATTCACCATCATGTTTGTTATTGATGCGCACTTAGACCTAAGTATGAATGCCCTGGAATGGAATCGCGACATCCGTAGGCCCATTCAGGAAATTCGGAGTCGTGAAAAAGGAATGACAGACAAACCTGATCGCGGCAATGGTGTTGTGAGTTTACCTGAGCTTCGTAAGGGAAATATTGGTTTAGTAGTAGGAACACAAATCGCGCGTTACGTTTCAATTGAAAATACATTACCGGGTTGGCATTCACCTGAACAAGCTTGGGCACAAACACAAGGTCAACTGGCATGGTATCGTGCTATGGAGGATGAAGGCGAAATGTTTCAGGTGAATAATTTACAAACACTGGAAAAGCATCTTCAACATTGGAACTCAAACACACCAACAGAAAAAAAAGCAATTGGTTACATTCTCAGCCTTGAAGGTGCTGACTCAATTGTTTCCATAAAATATTTAGAAAAGGCTCATCAAAATGGGCTTCGTGCTGTTGGTCCGGGTCACTACGGTCCAGGAAGATATGCGCAAGGAACAAATGCTACTGGAGGAATTGGCCCGAATGGAAAGGCGCTGTTAAAAGAAATGGAACGCTTGAATATTATTTTAGATGCTACCCATTTATGTGATGACAGTTTTTGGGAAGCGATGGATGCTTTTCATGGTAACGTTTGGGCAAGCCACAATAATGTTCGCACGCTAGTTGATCACAACAGACAATTCAGTGATGAACAATTAAAAGAGCTTATCAATCGGGGAGCGGTTATTGGTGGTGTGATGGATGCATGGATGATGGTTCCCAATTGGATTAAAAATGTTTCTACCCCAATTGGCATGAATTGCACATTGGAGAAACTAATCGATCACATGGATCATATTTGTCAGATTGCCGGCAATGCAAGGCATATTGGCATCGGATCTGATTTAGACGGTGCGTTTGGCAAAGAACAATCTCCAGCTGATATTGAAACCATTGCCGATCTTCAGAACCTACCTAATCTTTTATCAAAACGCGGATACAAGAAAGAAGATATCGAAAACGTAATGCATGGAAACTGGCTGCGTTTCCTCAGAAATGCGTGGAAATAAATCCTTAGTCAACAGGAAATGCATTTTTGATCACTCTGTTTAGTTTTAAGAGGCATGTAGTATTCAACCTGAAAATTAACCACTTGCATACTATTTTAAAGGATAAATTGCAGTCTCAAAAACATCGTCCATTGGTTTTCGTTTTGGATGTGAACGGTCAACAATTATGAAGAAAAAACTATTCGGCTTATTCGCCATCATCGCTGTTCTTACTTTGTTTTCATTCTCGAAGCCAGGTGAACGCTATTTCGAAATTGCCAAGAACCTCGACATTTTTGCTACACTGTTTAAAGAAGTTAACGCACTTTATGTTGATGAAGTCAATCCAAATAAATTAGTACGCACAGGTATTGATGCCATGCTTAGCTCGCTTGATCCATATACCAATTACATTCCCGAAGACGAAGTGGAAGATTTCAGAACCATGAACACCGGTCAGTACGGAGGTATTGGTGCGATAACAAGAGAAATTGGAAACAAAACAATCGTGACCATGATCATGGAGGGTTACGGTGCACAAAAAGGCGGATTAAAAATTGGTGACGAAGTTATTAAGATCGATAATGTTGAACTAAGCAAACTTACACGCGAAGAATCCAGCCAATTGATGAAAGGACAAGTGGGTACACCGGTTAGTTTAACCATCAAGCGTATGGGAGAAAGTCAGCCCTTAAAACTGGATTTCAAAAGAGAAAAAATAAAAGTCAGTAACGTTCCTTATTTTGGAATGGTAGGTAAAGACGTTGCACTCATTCAACTCTCTGACTTCACTCCAGATGCTGCAAAAGAAGTAAAGAGCGCACTCATAATTCTGAAAGAGCAAGGCGCTAAATCAGTGATATTGGATTTGAGAGGAAATCCAGGTGGACTATTAATTGAAGCTGTTAACATTACGAATATCTTTTTACCAAAAGGTAAAATGGTGGTGAGCACAAAGGGTAAGATTCCTGAGAACAATTTAAACTACGAGACATTAAACAATCCAGTTGATACTGAAATACCTGTTGCCGTTTTGATTAATAGAGGTAGCGCTTCCGCATCAGAAATTGTTGCAGGAACATTACAAGACTATGATCGTGGACTTATTATAGGTGAGAAATCATATGGAAAAGGTTTGGTTCAGGTTAGCAGACAACTTTCATACAATTCTCAACTCAAAGTAACAACAGCCAAATACTACACTCCTACCGGAAGATGTATTCAAGTGCTTGATTATGGTCATCGCAGAGATGACGGAAGTGTTGGATCAATTCCTGATTCATTGAAGAAAGCCTTTAAAACTTCGAATGGTCGTCAGGTATTTGATGGTGGTGGCATTGATCCGGATATTAAAACAGAAACATTAGAAGCTCATGCCTTAACGCAAGTGCTCTTTGAAAAAGGTTTTTTATTCGATTACGCTACTCAGTATGCTCTGAAACGAACGGATCCTGTTGACGCAAAATCTTTTCAATTGTCAGACGAAGATTATCAGCAGTTCATCTCATGGATGAAGGATAAAAACTACAGCTACAAATCATATATGGAATATGAACTTCAACAATTCACTGAAGAAGCAAAAAAGGAAAAATACTTTTCTGATCTGAAAGCACAACTCGATCAAATCAACACGCGCATCACTGAGAGTAAAAAGAACGAGTTGACACTGTACAAAGACGAGATCAAAATGTTATTGGAAGAGGAGATTGTATCCCGCTATCATTTAGAGCGCGGAGCAATTGAAGCTGGCTTTAAGTACGATAACGACATTAAGAAAGCATTTGAAATGCTTCACAATTCCGATCAATACAAAAAGCTGCTGAACATTCAATAGTATGAATCTTGTACCTGGAAAGAAAATACGTTGGGCAATTGGTCTGTTCTTTCTTTGTATCATGATAACGCTTCACTCATGTATGACGTTTCGCATGAGTTCAAAAGAAGTAGATGAGTACTTTGCTCAAAAGAAGGTCAACGCTTCACAACATAAGTATAAGACCGGTTTCCGTACGATACATTATGTAAAAGCAGGTGATGAATCTAAACCACTCATTCTTTTTGTGCATGGTTCACCTGGCTCGTTAAGTGCCTTCATACATTTTCTTGCTGACTCTGTGCTTCTTCCCAACACATTGCTCATCACTGCCGATCGACCCGGTTTTGGTTATTCTAATTTTGGCAACGCAGAACCATCACTGAAAAAACAAGCAGAGGCACTAAAACCAATACTGGAAGAATATAAAAAAAATCGGCCTGTTATCTTAGTTGGGCATTCATTGGGTGGTCCACTCATTGCACGTATGGCAATGGATTATCCCGAACTTATAGATGGATTAATTATCGTTGCCGGATCGATCGATCCTGAATTGGAACCGAATGAGACTTGGTTCCGTGCGCCATTAGCAACACCTTTCCTAAGTTGGATTCTTCCGAGATCATTTCGTTCTTCCAATGAAGAAATCTATCAGTTGAAACCTGAGTTAGAAGAAATGATTCCGCTTTGGTCAAACATTACTTGTCCTGTGATTGTAATTCAAGGAAAGAAAGATTCACTTGTTCCGGCAGCGAATGCTGACTTTGCAAAAAAGATGCTCGTAAATGCTCCCGTTGAATTTGTCTTCAAAGAAGATATGGATCATTTTGTTCCGTGGTCAAACCCTGAGCTGATCCGCAATGCGATTCTTGACATGATCAATCAGAAGGATCAACCATCCACTTCTCTAAAACCTAATTAAAAAATAAACCCCGGACAAGTCCGGGGTTTATACACTAGGTTAGGTTTAGGTAGGTATACACTAGCGTAAGAAAAGCATCTCTCTGTATTTTACCAATGGCCAATCTTCGTTGTCCACCAGTAATTCCAGTTTATCCACAGCATCGCGGAGAACGTCAAAGTATTTCTCTTTAACATTATCGCAATACTCAATAGCACGCTTATGTGTGTCTGATATTTTGTTGATTCGCTTGCGCTCTTCAACCATGGCACGTGCACTGTTCTTGATTGTATCGATATGACCAGAAATTTCTTTAATGGTCTGAACAACCGCTTTGTTATCTACACCAAGACCTTTCAAGCCATTTGCATTGGCGATAAGTTTAGTTTGATAAGCGATTGCTGTTGGCACAATATGGTTCATCGCTAAGTCGCCCATTACACGCGATTCGATTTGAACGTGTTTAATGTATGACTCGAGTCTGATCTCAACGCGAGCCTCATTCTCTTTGTGCGACATCACACCATGCTTCTCAAATAAATCAGCTGACTTCTTAGTCAAATAAGCATCTAGCGCACGTGGTGTATTTTTAACGTTACCCAGCTTGCGTTTCGCAGCTTCTTTTACCCATTCTTCAGAGTAACCATCACCTTCGAAACGAACGTCTTTTGATTCTTTAATGTACTTACGAAGTACACTAACGATCGCCAAACGTTTCTCTTCACCCTTTTCAATTTCTTTCGTTACTGCTTCGTAGAATTTATCCAATTGATCTGCAACAACTACGTTCAGTGCCGTCATCGCTGTTCCACAATTGTCGCTGCTTCCTACTGCACGGAATTCAAATTTATTTCCGGTAAAGGCAAATGGTGAAGTGCGGTTACGGTCAGTAGCATCCAGGATAATTTCCGGAATCTGATCGATACCAAGCTTCATGTACATATTGTCGCCCTTCTCGATTTTCACATTTCCTTTTTTCTCCAACTCATCCAGTACTGCAGTCATTTGAGAACCGATGAAGGTTGACATAATTGCCGGAGGTGCTTCGTTCGCTCCAAGGCGGAAATCATTTGCCGCTGTTGCAATACTTGCACGGAGAAGTTCTCCATGTTCATGAACAGCCTTAATAGTTGTTATGAAGAATGTTAGGAACATTAAGTTATCACGAGCGCTGCTGGTTGGTGCATACAAGTTTACACCTGTATCCGTAATCAACGACCAGTTATTGTGTTTACCAGATCCATTCAATCCTGCAAAAGGTTTCTCATGGAAAAGTATTTTCAAGTCATGTTTTTCAGCAACTCGACCCATCACATCCATCATCAATTGATTGTGATCGTTGGCTACGTTCACTTCTTCAAATAAAGGAGCAACTTCAAATTGACTTGGAGCAACTTCATTGTGTCTTGTTCTCACTGGGATACCTAACTTCCATGATTCGATTTCAAAATCTTTCATGAAATCATAAACACGAGGAGGAATGGTTCCGAAATAATGATCTTCTAATTGTTGTCCACGGGCAGGAGCATGTCCAAAAACCGAACGGCCTGCCATTACTAGATCAGGACGAGCCATAAACAATGCTTTGTCTACAACAAAGTATTCTTGCTCAGCACCCAAAGATGCTACCACATGTTGAATATCCTTATCAAACAATTGACAAACGCGAGTAGCGGATTGATCAACTGCTTTTAATGCCTTTAACAAAGGTGCTTTTGTATCCAATGTCTCACCAGTGTAGGAAACAAAGATGGTTGGGATACAAAGTGTAACACCATAAATAAACATTGGGGAGGTTGGATCCCAGGCTGTATAACCACGTGCTTCGAAAGTACTACGAATACCACCGCTTGGAAAAGAAGAAGCATCTGGCTCTTGTTGAACGAGCTCGCTGCCTTTGAATCTTTCGATACCAGCAAGGGCATCAAAGAAAGAATCATGCTTTTCAGCTGTACCACCGGTCATCGGTTGAAACCAGTGTGTAAAGTGTGAGGCACCTTTGCTTAGAGCCCAGGATTTTGCAGCGGAAGCGACTGCATCAGCCGTTACTTCATCTATCTTTTCATGATTTTTGATTGCCTGACTTACCTTCTTAAAAACAGCAGGAGCCAGTGAAGCACGCAACTGCTCCAAACCGAAAACGTTCTCTCCATAAAGCTTGGAAACGCTGGTGGTTGGAACCGCAACGTGCACCTTAGTTCGGTCGCTCAATTTCTTGAGAGCTTCAAATCGTAGTTGCGCCATAGTGGTTGATTTTAAATCTTAATTGTTTCCAAATCTATCAGAAAATTCGAAATTGAGGTCAAAATCAACCCACATTTTTATTTTTTTGTTAAGTACACGTTTGCATAGTGTGAAATTTTGAACCGATATGTTACCTACCGCCTGTACGCTACTTTGTTACAACATAATCTTAATTCACTTCTCTACTAAGCTTGCGTACATATCATCATTAGGCTTTAATCGTGCTTAATGGTCAGTTTTCTTTAATATCATTGACAACTCAGGGTGAGATTATTAATTGTCTGGGCTTTTGATTTTAGTTGGTAGTTTGAATTGACCAACTAATCCCAGCCTATTATAACATACCTGATAGGAAATTTCCAAGTCATACGATTCACACAATATCCTCATAATTCCCTCAACTCAAATAAATAAGGGATGCGATGCTGACTTAATCTTTAGCGTATCTCAGAACTTGCTTTTCCTGCTATTCGCAATCGAATACGCGATACGGCTTAAAAAGCCTTATACTTTATTCATATTTTCATTGGCACAACACTGACCTAGATCACTCAACATCAGCAACTTGAAATTAAACGACCATTCTTTTTTCTATATTTTCTAGTTAAATATTGTCCTTCCATCTTAATCGTTCGTTTTTTGTTAAGGTCATGAGATGTGTCTACGGGAGATTTTCATGATTTACTTTTTCAGCTTTCATTTTCAACAACTACTATGACTAAAGCACTGACCAAACAAAGGAATATTGAGTTCATAGGTGATCATAAAAACAACTCGATCGTCATCGGAAACTATGGTGATACGAAATTTATTGCCAAAGGTAATTTTGACCTTTCTGGGATGATTTATTGTATGAAAAATACAGTAGAATTTAACCTGGTTGGTGAAGGCATAGTTTCTTTCACTGGTGTCTGCAAAAAACTGATGATACGCGGCATTGAAGGGAATATAACCCTGGATTTAAATAATCTTTCAAGTGATGTTGTTTGGTGCGAATCAGTGAAAGGAAATTCGACTGTTATTCTCGGACCAACGAAAGTCATTGAACTGATTAGCCTGGATAATGATGCAGTTGTAAGGTATGATGGGAAAACAGTATTAATGAACTATTCCATACGCGGAAACTCCAAAATAGAAGTTTGGAGGACCGCAGTATAAACACAACAAAGGGTAGCACGTTGGCTGATGCCTTACCTTATTGTTCATATAACTCTAGTGGCAATCCATCAGGATCGACAAAAAAGGTAAATCGTTTTCCAGTTAGATCATCAATCCGTATCGGCTCTACAGTTACTCCTTTTTTTACTAGTAAATCTAAAGCGATTTCGATGTCATTTACTTCAAAAGCCAGGTGACGCAATCCGGTCGCTTCAGGATGAGAAGGTCTCGTAGGGGGATCAGGGAAAGAGAATAATTCGATTTGATAGATATCCCCAACTTTCAAATCCAATTTATACGATCGCCTTTCTGAACGGTACGTCTCTTTTATTATTTCAAAGCCCAGTACTTCAGTATAAAAATTCTTTGACACTTCGTAATTACTACAAATGATTGCTATGTGATGAACTCTCTTAAGTTTCAGTCTGGACATTGAAAATTTCAAATTAAAACTTCTAAGCCGGTTTATTTTTCTGTACCGCTACCTCAAAGAAACAAAAAACCCCGTTGCCGGGGTTTTCAATTAATTCGATTTCTTTACTGAACCTCCGCTACTGGAGTCTGTGATTGCCTTACTCGGATTTCCGCGATACCGAACACTGCCTCCGCTGCTCGCATGCCCATCTAAAGCTTCCACCACAAATACTTTTATAGAAGCACCACTACTTGCCTCCGCTTCCACATTTTGAGCCTCGAGGTCGTATGCATTTATCTCTCCTGCACTACTTGCATCTGCAGCAAGAGATTTTGTTTTTCCTTTTAATTCCATTTCGCCTGCGCTGCTGGCACTCACACTCATTGTTTGAGCATCCACCGAAACTTCTATGTTACCCGCACTCGAGCAGTTAACCTCCAGAGAGTTAGCTTTGATAACCGTTTCTGAAAAGATACTTCCAGCTGAACTGGCTGATAATTTTTCAAGCTGCACATAGGTTACATACACCTTTACATTAACATGCCCATGATAATTACCATCACGCATGTGAACTTTAAGGTAAGAGCCTGATACTTCCGTTAATACATTCTCTAATTTCACCCCGGTTGCCTCAACCTTAACACTTTCTTTGTCACCTTTTTTAAGGTAGACATCAATACCTTCGGCAACTTTTATTCCGTTAAAAGAGCCCACGCTCCGGGTCTCTGTTTCCTGCGCTTGCACAAAAGTGACAGCCAGGACAAGTGCGATTATAGCCAGTAGATTCTTCATGTTGTTTTCAATTTTGCACTAAAGACAGAGGGCAAATATAAGGGTTGCATCCACGCCATTCATCGGGATTTTTTTTGCTGATGTACCAAAACATTGTATTTTACAGTATATTTCTAAAGGCATTTTTTGAACTTTGAACTACAATTAAAAGACATATCATGATTTTTGACAAAAAACAGGAACTAAATGTTCTGATCAACCTGGCCGCCAGTGACAAGTCAGTAGCCGACCGCGAATCTAAGCTTATCCAGCTTATTGCAAAGGCAAACGGCATTTCGAAAGAAGAAGTTGATACCATGCTCCACAATCCTAAGCCTATCGGGAATATCGTTTCCTTCACAGCTGACGAGAAGTTTGAACACTTATATCATCTTATCCAATTAATGAAAATGGATGGGCAGGTATTTAGAAGTGAAATTGTTTTCTGTGAGCAAATTGCTGAGAAGCTGGGCTTTAAGAAAGGTGTTGTTGGAGAAATTTCTCAACACGTTTACAGTGATCCTACCATTACTGCCGACCGCGATATGGTGAAGGCTAAAGCCTTGAAGTTTTTGAAAGCGTAAGATTTTAAAAGTCATATACTAAAAAAGGGAAGGTGCATACCTTCCCTTTTTTATGCTCAAGATGTGAGTTGACATTCAAGCTTGAATATTGATCAAATTTATTTCTTAAAAAGAACCTTTCCTGCAACAATAGTAAGTGAAACCTCGGTCGCTAAAATTTCTTCTTCGGTGGCTTTCATAATATCCTTAGTGAAAACGGTGAAGTCAGCAAGTTTGCCTACTTCAATCGAGCCTTTTATTTTTTCTTCAAAGGCTCCATAAGCTGCATCCAACGTATAAGAGCGAAGCGCTTGTACGCGTGTCATCTTCTCTTCAGGTTCGTATCCGCCTGTTGGTTCACCTTTCAACGATTTGCGAGTAATGGAGGCATAGAAGCATGGTATCGGATTGATAGGCTCAACAGGTGTATCAGTGCCGTTTACAATCCTTGCTCCTGACTTTAACAGAGACTGCCACATGTAAGCGCCTTCTTTAATGCGCTTCTCTCCTAGCCGATCAATAGCCCATGCCCTATCGGACGACATGTGAATGGCTTGCATGGCAGGGATAACTCCTAATGAACCAAAGCGAGGAATGTCGTTCGGATGCAAATGTTGTGCATGCTCAATTCTAAAGCGTGCATCTTTTGCCTTTTCAGGATTTTCCTTGAAGATACTTTCGTAACGATTCAAAATCTCATGATTGGCCCGATCACCAATGGCATGAGAACAAACCTGAAAGCCATGTTGAAGTGCAACTCTTGAAATCTTCAGCACCGTATCCATAGGTAAGGTAGCCATTCCTGAAAAATCTGGTCGATCCGTATACGGTTCCAATAACCAGGCACCACGTGAGCCTAATGCGCCATCACAATTTAATTTGATTGAGCGGATGGTTAATTGATTATCAACATCTACTTCTGGCCCCTTACCTAACCATTCATAAACCAACTTGCTGTCCCATCCGGTAAGCATTACATATAATCGAACATCAAGCTTACCCTCTTTTTTAAATTGATGATAGAGGGCTATATTTTCTCGTGAAGCACCTGCATCATGAAAACTGGTGATGCCATTTCGTAAACACGCTTGAAGTGCTAAGGTCAATGCTTGTTGATCGCTTGTAGAATCAACACCAGGAACATATTGCTGAATGAGCATCTCTGCATTCTCTACAAACATCCCGGTAGGATTTCCCATTGCATCACGAATAATCTCTCCGCCCTCAACCGTCTGGCTTGCTGCTTTTTCTCTCGACAAAAGATTTACTCCAGCTAACTCCATTGCTTTGCCATTTGCTAAACTCATGTGACCACTTGCGTGTGAAAGAAAAACTGGATTGTTTGGCGAAACAGCACTTAACATCTTATGTGTTGGAAAACCTTTCACTATTTCATCCGGTTTTTCATCCCACTTATCCTGGTGCCATCCTCTACCAATAATCCATTGACCCGGTTGAGCTTTGTCAACAGCTTCTTTAACACGTTGAACAATTTCAGCATAACTTTTAGTGGTCATTAAATCGAGATTCAATTCATTATAACCCACACCCATTAAATGTCCATGACCTTCAATAAATCCGGGTGTCATTATTTTACCTTGAAGATCGATGACTTCAGTTTTATCATTAATGTATTTGCGCGCTTCAACTTCTGCTCCCGCGAAAATTATTTTATCACCTTTAACTGCGACCGATTCAACGATTGCTTGATTTTCATTTACAGTGTAAATCGTTCCACCGAATATAACAAGATCTGCAGGATCAGGTTTTGATTGACATGAAGCAAGGAAACTTATGACTAATATATAAAGTGCAATTCTTTTAGGTATGTCACGCATATTTTTTGAAGCATTGAATAAAAAGGAAATAAACAAGATGAAATGAATAGATCCAATCAAAAAGATGATGATCCATCATTACCCGAGATGAAAGGCCTAATACCAAACTTTACTTCGCTACTTGTCTTTGCTCCCCTAAACCTTCAATGCCTAACGTAACAACGTCACCTGACTTTAAATAAATAGGTGGTTTGAAACCAAGACCTACACCAGCTGGTGTTCCTGTGGAGATAATATCTCCAGGGAGCAAGGTCATAAACTGGCTGATATAGCTTACTAAAAAGAGAACATCAAAAACCATGTCATCCGTGTTTCCATCCTGCATGGTTTTACCATTCACCTTTAACCACATGTGAAGAGTGTTGGGATTTGGTACTTCATCCTTTGTTACCATGTAAGGTCCTATCGGGGCAAACGTATCACAGCTCTTTCCTTTCACCCATTGTCCATTTCGTTCAAGTTGAAATTCGCGTTCGCTATAATCGTTGTGCAGGCAATAACCCACCACGTAATCAAGCGCGTTACTTTTTTCTACATACAATGCCTGCTTGCCAATTACAACACCTAGCTCTACTTCCCAATCTGTCTTCACGCTATTTCTTGGTATGATGAGATCATCGTTCGGGCCAACAAGCGCTGTTGTTGATTTGAAAAACAGAATAGGTTCTGTTGGCAAAGCCATGTTGGATTCCTGTGCATGCTTGGTATAATTTAATCCAACACAAATTATTTTGGAAGGACGAGTGAAAGGTGCCCCGATGCGAACGCCTGAAGATACCTTTGGAAGTTTAGATTGATTTTCACCCAACCATTTTTTGAAACGGTTTATCCCATCCTTCTCAAAAAAGATTTCCCCAAAGTCTTCTCCAAAAGACGAAGCATCATGTATTTCGTTGTTTAATAACACACCGGGTTTTTCTTTTCCGGCCTCTCCAAAGCGAAGTAGTTTCATATTTAAATTAGGTATTAGTCGTTAGATGTTAGACATGAGTAATCAACAAGCACTGCAAACCGAAATGTTAGAATGTAAGGCTCTCAATCCAAACTTTAACTATTCAGTTTGATGAACCCACCATCAAGTGGATAATCACACCCTGTCACAAATGAAGCTTCATCAGAGCATATGTACAAGGCCAATGCAGCCACTTCATCAGGTCTTCCCATTCTTCCAATGGGTTGGGACTTCGAAAGTTTCTCAAACATTTCTTTTTCCTGGCCTGGATAATTCTTTGCGAGAAAATTATCAACGAATGCTGTATGTATCCGTGCAGGTGAAATACAATTGCAGCGAATGTTATCGTGAATATAATCTTTGGCTACTGAAAACGTCATCGTGAGGACAGCGCCTTTACTCATCGAATACGCAAAGCGGTCAGCAATACCAACATTTGAAGCAACAGAGGCTACATTCAAAATTACTCCTCCACCTTGTTGCTTCATCTGCTGAATAACAGCAAACATGGTATTGTAAACTCCCTTTACATTCACCTGAAAAACCTTATCGAAATCTTCCGATGATGTAGAATCTAATTTTCCAATATGAGAGATACCTGCGGAGTTAACGAGCATATCAATGCGCCCTGCGGCTTGTGCAATTTCCGCAAGCGTATCTTTTACCTGAAGTTGATCAGTGACATTGACCGCAAAAGAAGAAGCCTTCCCTCCTTTTGCTTTTATAGCACTTACCGTTTCATCCGCAGCAGCCTTATTCAACTCGAGAATAAAAACAGATGCACCTTGTTTGGCAAAAAGTTCGGCTATTGCCCTACCGATTCCGCTTCCGCCACCGGTGATGACCGCAGTTTTGTGTTGAAGACTAAACATGATTTTTTTTTTTTCGATTCAATAGGAATGATGGCCAGTCAGAAAAATGTCCCACTCTCCGGCCTGATCACTTACATGATCTTTGAGAAAGATAGCGTAAGACGGTTTATAGGGTTTATTGCGCAATGGCATATTCGCTTTGTCGGGAGTGTTGTCTCCTTTTTTAGCATTGCATTTTTTACACGCTGTAACCAAATTCATCCAGCTATCCGTGCCTCCTTTGGCGCGCGGAATAACATGGTCGATGGTTAGGTCACGTTTAGTGCCGCAATACTGGCACTCATAACTATCGCGTTTGAATATATTTTGCCGGGTAAGATTAACGCCCTTGTAAGGGGCGTTAACATATC
>JBDTTT010000134.1:0-14993 GCA_039930485.1 Chryseolinea sp. | reverse complement strand
CCAATACGTTCCTATCAGAACATATGAAAAATCAGGAACAACTTTCATCGTGAAAGTAAACGAACCACCTTCATTGGCAATACGGAATTTACGGGTGTGCGATTCGCCTGCTTCAATCTTATCGCCAGTGAAGTTGTGATCTCTTTCGGGTTGCATCTCTCCTACGCGAAGAATGTCAACCGTACTGCGCTCCAGTTCATATTCCTGTTTCTTCTTTTCTTCGTAAATCTTTTGCTGCTCTTTCCAGGCCTGTGGAGTGAATACATCCCAATAAACAGAGTAATGATCGTTTTGGATAGAATAAAAAGGTTGAAGTTTTACATCTGCCGGAAAACCAGCTTTAGCAGTATGAAATACAAAAGGATCATTTGCATCTTGCTTCATCCATTGCTTAACGTCCTTCTCACCGGTCACAAATACAGGAATACCTTTCATTGGATCAGGTTCCTGTGCTCCCAAATTTCCTGCTAACAACACCGGACCATAAAAGAATGCCTGACGAGATGGGTTATCAGGCATTGACATAGCATGAAGGGTTGACGGAATATCACACTCTACAATATCTCCATTCTTCCATTTCCGATTGATAACGATATACCCTTCATTGTCAACGACTGCTTTTAAAACCTCACCATTCACTTTTACCTCAACTGTCCCTTCTACCCAATACGGTTTACGTATGTGGATGGGAAGGGAAATGGTTTTCTTTGCATTCACCGTAAGGGAAACTTTCTTATCCGCAGGGAGATTAGAATTTAATGTTATCGTCACTTCTTTTTCTTTCCATGTTAAACGCGAGGGTATAAAAAGATTTACATACAATCCTCCGTCTTTTGATTTGAAATAAATACTCTCACCATATTTAACATGATTCTCCATCCCTGAACCAACACAGCATGTAAAGGTGTGGTATTGATCGCTGAATTCTTTTCGAGTACCCATTCGCAAGGGAACAAAATAACACGTCATGCCATCCTGATGATTTTGGGATGCAAGAATATGATTGTACAAGGCACGCTCATAGAAGTCCATGTAATTTGCGGATGGATTCAATGCAAACAGGTGACGTGTTAACTTCAACATGTTATAAGTATTACATGTTTCCATTGTATTGTCAGTAAGCCTATCGTTCAACGCATCACGCTTGCTTAAGTATTCGTAGTTACTGTTTCCTCCTGGAGCATAAGTGTGATGCTCGACAACCGTCTTCCAGAAGAAATCGCCAATGGCAAGATCTTTCTTATCACCTGTTACTTCATACCTTCTCACTGTACCAATCGCTTTTGGAACCTGTGTGTTGGAATGTTTTCCGGGTAATACATCAATACCCACAGCGAGTGAATCAAGAATTTTCTTGTCGTGAAACTTATAAGAGAGATCGAGATATTTTTTATTTCCTGTGAAGGTATAGGTGTTCACCAGTACATCGTTCATGCCACCATATTCACACAACAACATCTTTTGAATCTGTTCATCGTTTAGATTTTTTAGAATCTCCCCTGTCCAATCCGCCATACCCAGTTCGATCTTCAACGCTTTATCATTGTTGCAATAGAGATACACATCAAGTAAACCTGCCATTACCTTATGCACAGTATACCACGGTGACCAACCACCATTCAAATCAAAACCACGCGAACGAATATTACCTTGCGAGACTTCCATGAAGATTGTATCTTCTTTTGGTATCGCACCAACGTATCCTGTCTTTCGCGCGCGCTGGCATTCATCCAGGTCTTCAACAATGTAATTCACGCGATTAAGATAAGCTGTATCACGAGACACAGCATATTGCATAGCACAAGCAGAGAGATAATGACCTAGTGTGTGACCGGCCAATCCAGAGTCTTCCCATCCTCCATAGATTTCAGCTTTGGGCTTGAGGCCTGAATGTGAACGGAATTGTGAAAGCAATCTGTCTGCATCCAGTAACAATAGATATTTACTGTCTGCAATCATCGCTTCTTTAAAAGGACTCTCCAATAATTCTACATCGCTCAGATGAAATGAGTGCGCCTTAATATCAACAACCGGTTTGACCTTTACCTTTGAATTAATCTGTTCCGGTACATAGGATTGAGCAAAACCCAATTGTGATGTCATAATACTTATGAATAGGAATACACTTCTTTTTCTTAAATTCATTTGCTTAACTGTTAATTGAAAATTACCCTCGTAACTAGTTCTTCTTACCTCTTACCTTATTTCACAATCCATTCCATAATACCGCTTGAATAACTTTTCGGAAGCGTTATCTCCAAACGTAACGCTTCCGTTGTGACTGGTTCGAAGGTTATTTTCGAATATTGATCTTTTAGAACCTGATACTCCGATTTGTTCTTCACTGGTACCCAATCATTTCCTTGCTTGAATAATAATCTCCATCCTGCTGGTATGCGGCATTCACCGAATGTACCATCATCAAACCAATAGACGTCTGATGATGAAATAGTGGATGGTTTTTCAAAATCATACTGTACCCATTGCAGAGTATCCCTCATCGGCCACCAATGATAAAATATAATGGATTGATCGTTGGAATTTTTTGGTTCCATCTGATCGTTCAATGCCAGCAGCGTTCTTGATTTGTGTGAAGCCGTTACCTTACTACCGGATGCAATGGTTGGTGCAGGAAGCGGTCTTGCAGCAGTGGATTGATCCGGAATCCAAACCATCATTTCCCCTGCGCCACGATGAGCCCATGAATAATATGGAATCAGCGTAACGTCAGTTTCTTCTGTTTTAATTTCGGTAGATGATACACGTGATGCTGATTTACCTTTGCCATCAACAACATAGATACCTTTCAAAAGATCAGCTTTGAATGATCCCTTTAACGGTGCATCAGCCGATACCATAAGATTTAGGACACGATTGTCTTTATTATCAGGCCACTCTGCACAATACATTAATGGGCCTCTTTCAATAGATAATCTATCTTTATCGGCAACTACCTGATCATTGGCTTTTATCCTTCTGATCGACATAGGAAGTTGTACGCGAATGCGATCGCCTTTCTTCCATTTACGATTGAAGGAAACATATCCTTGCTGAATTGTTAACGCAACAGGTTGATCATTTAGAAATACTTTTGGCTGATCTTTAAACTCGTCTTCGAATTGATAGAGATCGCTTGGTATGGGTTTGTTCACTGCCCAGCCGGGAATACGAACCTTCACATCAAACTCTGCTGACTTCTCCGGTGAAACAATGATCTCAATGTCACCGTCCCATGGATAGCTAGTCTTTTGTTCGAGTCCTACGGTAGTGTTGGCTACTTTGAATTGCGCGCTTCCTGCTGCAAACAAATTCACATAGATCGATTTATCTTTCTGCGCATAAAAATATCCACCAATGGAAGGAACAAACCGAGTTACATTACTTGGACAACAAGCACAGCTAAACCACGGACTGCGTGCATGCTGACCATGTGATTCTAACGGATTAGGATAAAAGAACTTATCACCCGTTAGCGAAACACCAGAAAGAAAAGCATTGTATAAAGTTCTTTCTAATACATCAAAGTATTTTGCATCACCATGCAAAAGAAACAATCTGTAATTCCAATATACATTGGCAATGGAAGCGCACGTCTCATTATAAGCAGACATGTTTGGCAACTCATATGCTTTACCGAAAGCTTCTCCATTACCGGTCGCTCCTATTCCACCGGTTACATAAATCTTTTTTGACACCACATCTTCCCAGATATCATCAATTGCTTTGATGTAAGATGCATCTTGTGTTAACGCTGCAATATCCGCCATGCCGGCATACATATACGTAGCCCGCACGGCATGACCAACTGCTTCATGTTGATCAATTACTTTCTTGTGTGCCTGATTGTATTCATCGCCATCTGGTCCGCGAACATCCAGAAAGAATTTTCCAGCATCTAAATATTTTTTATTTCCAGTCTCAACATAAAGTTTAGCAAGTGCTAACTCCACAATCTGATGTCCTGGATATATCTGTAATTTACCCGGACCGAAATCGGCACATACCCTATCGGCAGCTTTAATCGCGATGCTCAGAAAATCTTTTTTTCCTGTAGCATGATAGTGTGCAATGGCCGCTTCAATTAAATGACCAACATTGTATAACTCATGACTTAATTCTTCTTCCTTCTCCCAACGTTTAGAGCCAGCCCACTCATGTGCATGATCGCCCATGATCGTGCGGTTTGTATAAAGATATCCATCCGGTTCCTGAGCTTTGCCAATCAAGGCAATAAGCGAATCAACTCTAGCTTCCAAGGCGGCATCTTTTGAAATCTGCATTGCGTACGATGCACCTTCGATAATTTTATAAACATCTGTATCATCGAATGTAAATTCAGTACAGAAATTTCCGGTCTTTAATCCTGCTGCGATTTCAAAGTTTTTTATTCTTCCGGTTTCCTTACACTTACCTAAAGCAAAAGGAATCGTTACATCATGATTGATTTTGATCCGGGGCGCCCAGAAATTATCGGTGAGTTTTACAGCAGTAAAAAGTACAGGCTGTATAGGATAACTTCCGGATGGTTGCTTTGAAGATTGAGCTGTAACAATTGTTGTTATCGCGCTTAATAAAAGGAAGAGAATATGCTTATGCTTCATTATGTTTAGTTAATCGTTATTCGTAATCAAAGTGACTTGGCGAGCTTCGCATGATCAAACGCAGGCTTCTGTGTTTTCTTCGCTATGTCTGCCAGAATAAATTCGCTGCCCGTCTTCGAGGTATTCAAATACCAGAACGCTTCATTCCCTCCAAGCCAGTAAAAGCCATGCGGATCGTTGTAAACTTTATTGCGATAAAGTTTTCCCTGAGCCTCCGCTCGTTGATAGTCGGCTAATGTTCCTTGCCCCAGGGAAGAGAATACACATCCCACTACAAGCAATAAAGCCAAAATAATTCTCATCATAAATTGAACATTTAAATAACTCATATGAATCTTCAAACCAATTGGCTAAAATCATTCAGACCGATGTAAAGTATAACTATTCCACTGCATCCGACATCGGGTCATGTAATTATCTCACCATACATGTAATCACCAAATCGCTTCATTATTGACTGTTAATTGATTCGTTTTATGAGGTGGAATTTTGAGTTACTAAACCATAAAACTATTCAATAATCAATAGCGACCTTACCTTCAATATTACCCACCTCCAATACGATTTTGGCTTTCTGAAAAACGGATCTTAATACGATGAAAAAACTGATCAGGAAATCAATCATCGATTTCATATCCAATTTTTTCGATAGCTCTGTCATATTCCGATTCTTAATAAGCTGTTCCAGTACCCAGGGCAACCTTTTCAGAATACACAAAAATGTTTATCTTCAAGAATGAAGCTGATGGCCATTCGATTTCCACTGGTTACCTACATCCAATAACACTTCCCCAAGGCATTCTCCACTCTTTTTCCACTTGTTGCCCGCTTGTCGTGCACTCTCTCTTGCTCGTGCTATGCTAATGCCATGCTAGTCATATGCTATTCTTCTGCCTGTGATTGGAAACAGAAATATTCAATCATCGTTATCGACTTTTCTTCAAATAGGGCCAGGACTTAGAAAAAACCCAATAGCGGTAAATATCGTGTTGAAAAATTCGCAATGACGAATCAAACTGACTTAAAAGGATTGTAATTCGACTCTCCCGAATTGTGGGCGGTAAGCGCGATGTGTACTTTCATTAAAAAACAAAAGATCATGGCCATTATTAAAGACAACGTACTGACCGAAGGCCTCAGCGGAGCGTTCGGCAACCATTTTGTATTCAAACAATTGCGGGGTAAGACCGTTGTGAGCTGCCGCCCTGCGAAGCCGCGCACGCAGAGTGCTCAGCAAAAGGAAAATCGCAACCGTTTCAGACAGGCATCGGAGTGGGCAAAGCACATATTACTTGAGCCCGATAAGAAAGCGTATTATCAAAAGAAAGCACGCAAGCTGAGACTACCGAATGCGTATACGGCAGCTATTGCTGATTACATGCGCAGTGCTAAAGTATTGCAGGTGAATCAATATGATAATAAGATGACTTTCTCCGTTTACAAGAAAGATTTTGACTTGGCGCAAATCGACATTGTTTTGAATAATGATGCAGGCGAAAAGGAAAAGCGAACGCTTCCAAGGGGTGAATCAGACTTCTGGCTTCAGCAGACTGAATTGAATGCAGGCGTGGTGGTGATGATTACAGATGCAGCAGGCGTTGTGCGACAGCATACTTTACTCGCTGCGTAGATCGCATGAGTTTTATATTAGAGATGCTTTATCTCGTCCTGAAATGGACTGACGCAGAGTCGAGACACGAGCCGCTGCGGATTGTGATCTCACGTGTTGCACGCACGTGCAACATAAAACAAGCAGGCTTTCACCTGCTTGTTTACACCTGAGTTACATCACTTTGCTTTTAATATCATTGCTGATCCCACCAAACCGGGTCTGTTATTTGTGCTGCGTGCTGTGGTTGAGGGTTTCTGATCATTTCGACTTGAGGATAAATAAGTCTTCTTGGAATATCGGACAGTGCTTCAGGAACTATAGTTAGCGCAGGAAAACCAGTTCTTCTCCAATCTGTAAAGGTTTCTATGTTGAGAAAATTAGCAACATTCTTTTCTTCCATGATGCGTTGAAGTGCGTTATCGGTTGTCAATGTTCCTCTCGTAGCCAGGTATGCATTTATATCAGCATCAGAGACTCCCAACTTTGACATGTGTGCAACAATACCTTCCTGATAGATCGGTTCAGCTGCAGCAAATCCTGATTTTATCAAGGTCGCTTCTGCTTTTAAGAACAATTCTTCTGAATAGGTAAGAATATCATTCGTTGCTCCTATGCCGCCATATAAATCAGTTGGACTAGAATAGGTTTCTAAGACTCCTGCGTCCGTACCGATGACTCTGCCAGTATACAACCCAGTCTCCACTGCAGGGCTCACAATGATCGGTAATCTCGGATCGTTTCTGGCTACCAGAGAATCAACAAAATAAGATGACATACAAGACGTGCTTACCGGATTGAAATTAGTCCACCAACCATTGGCCTGGTCGGATGTTCCTGGGTATAGCATCTTCAGATCATCATCATTCGAAATCATTCCCTTCGCCAGAAATTGTAATGCCAGGTCGGCCTGGGCAACGGCTGTATGACCAGGTGCTTTCGTTAAATGCATGGCATATCTAGCTTTAAGAGTGTAGGCTACTTTTTGCCATTGCGTCATATCACCCTGATAGAAATAATCATCAGTACCAGGTGCTTTTGCACTTGACTTGGCAATATCAGCAATGCCATCATCCAGAAGACTTTGAATATCGTTGTAGATATCCTCCTGCTTATCGTAAACCGGGAGAAGATTTCCAGTCCCAGAGAGTGCCTGAGAATACGGAATATCACCCCATAGGTCAGTAGCGGTCCCCAGTGTAAAGGCTGTTAATATTTTCCCAACAGCTGAATAATGAAAATTATTATTTTTTTCAGCTTTATCAATCATGATTCTCAGATTAACAAGTTGCTCTGAATAAACCAAGGTCCAATCACCATCAACATCGCTGTGAAGTAACCGATAGGTTCCGACTTGAGGATTGGGCTGATTGAGGGCCGACATCTGCATAAAATTCTGACAAATCCATGCTGCATTTCCTGACATTAAATTGCGCGATATTGATAGTTCAGCAGTTGAAAGTAGCAATGCCTCCTTCACATCCAGCGGATTGTTGGGATCCGTATTTACATCAAGAAAATCTTTACAACCTGATAGCGTCAGGAAAAGTATGAGTAAACTAAATATTTTTTTCATAGAGATATTGTTTTAAGTAGTGCTACCCGATAGTAGCGTTACACATAGTAAATCTTAAAAGCTGAGTTTAAGTGTACACATTACCGAACGAGAAGTTGGTGTTGAAAATTGATAAATATTTTGAACGCCATTCCCGGTACCCAGTGAACTTACTTCAGGATCAGCCCCGCTAAAATGTGGACTGTATATCCATAAATTTCTACCAGACAACGTTAAGGATACTGATTTAAAAGGGGTTTTCGCAAGCAGTGATGGCTTCAAATCATATCCCACGCTTATGCTTCTAAGCTTAATGTAGGTTCCATCTTGTATGAGAGACTCCTGAATAGCGGTGACACTTTGATAATACGTCCGCGCACTTACAGCTACCGCATTAGGTTGGTTATCGGTTTCACTTGTTCCTGGAATAACGATTTGACCCCGATTTTCAGTTGCTTTAGAAGAACCATAGAAAAAGCCGTATGAATCCATATCATTTTGAATGTCACCACCTTTTCTCATGTCAAAAAAGAAATTAAGATTAAACTGTCCATATCGGAGGTTGTTTGTTAAACCTGCAAACCATTTTGGGTTGGCGTTTCCGATTATACCTGGAGTAGCTGCCATCAAGGGTAATCCATTCGCACCAATCATGATGCTTCCACTTTCATTGCGCTCATAGCGGGTTCCATAAAAAATATTGTAGGGTTGTCCTACAACGAATCTGTCTAATTGATCTAAACCTGGATAAAGAGCCAATACCTTATTGCGAATATTTGTGTAACTCAACGTAAGGTCCCAGCTAAATTTACCCCGGGTAACCGGCTTCGCGTTCAACAACAATTCAAGGCCTTTATTTTCGATGCTGGCCGAGTTAACTGTAGTGCCCGTATAACCGGTCGATGGAGAAATGCCGACACCAGGTATCAGCCCATCGATCGACTTTCTGTAAAAGTAAGAAGCTTCCAGGCCGATTTTGCCTTCAAAGAATTTTGTTTCCAGGCCAATCTCAGATTCGTTCAGGCGCTCGTTACGAAGAGCTGTGTTACCAATTGTATTACTGACCGCGAAACCAGCCTGACCCTGAAATGGAAATGCTATACCGTTAACGTTAGCAGAGTGGTAAGAGGTATTGATTAAATATGGATCAACATTTTCATTTCCAACAGTTGCAATCGAAACTCTTAACTTTGCAAAGTTCATTGTATTCGTGATTGAAGCTGGCAATAGCTCCGAAAAGATGAAACTTACTGCTGCTGAGCCGTAAGGATAATACGTATTATTCTTGGCCAGCACCGAGCTGCCGTCATAACGCCCGGTTAATGATAAGGCCAGCACACGTTTATAGCCAATATTCGCTTGTGCATACGCCCCTACTTTCCTGCGTGTGGAGTGACTTTCCCAAGCCTTTATTGAAGCAGCGCTTGAAATATTGTGAAGGCCATCAACGCTAAGCTGGCTACCGGTTTCATTTAATGTTTGTGAGTAAACAGAAAATGCATTGAATCCCAAAATCATGTTATAGCTGAAATTGTCTGTTTCTTTGGTCGCGTTAAAAATCAAATCATTATTAAACTGGCGATCGTTTGAATTCTGATCTATAATCCGACCGAACGTTCCCAGATTGCCACTTGGTGCTTCAAATAACTTATTTTGTGAAAAGGCAAAATCGGCACCAAATCGTTCTGTAATGGTTAGCCAGCTTACCGGCATATAGTTGAATGTTACAATGGGTATAAACCGGTTAACATTGAGGTCATTAGAAGAATTATGCTGGACCCATTGTGGATTATTCCGTGAATAACGGTACAGGCGCTGGCTGCCATCCGGATTAAGATAAGGATCGGGGTTCCATGAAACAGGCTGGCCGTAAAGAACAAACATAGGACCATTAAATCCCTCGGGAACGCGATTCTGATCGGAATTACTATACGTTAATTGAAACGAGCTCGATAATTTATTAGAGATGTTAGTAGTGTATTTCGCAAAGAAAGAGTGTCTTTTAAAACCACTGGTTGAGGTAATACCTTGCTGATTGAAATTGGAGTACGATATAAAATAATTGGAATTAGCTCCTCCTCCATCAATACTAATCGTGTTATTGGCCGTTAATCCTGTTCTAAAAAACGAGTACGGATCATATTTCGGAGCAAGCTTACCACCAATCATTAAAGTATCCATCCTGGGTCCCCACGATGAGCTTGTCTTTTGAGTTTCGCCATCATAATAAACTCCATCGATACCCTGACCGTATTTAGTCTGTCGCTGAGGGAAAAGTCCTTTTTCCCATGAATACGATGATGAAAATGTAATTACAGGTTTTTTATCACGACCACCACCTTTTGTGGTAATCATTACCACACCTCGCGCGCCTGCAGAACCATACAATGCGGTTGCGGCAGCACCCTTCAAAACGTTTACATTCTCAATAGTTGCCGGGTCAATATCAATGGATCTGCTGCTGCCGGCATAACCTTCTCCCAACAAACCGGATTCATCATTGTTAACAGGCACACCATCAACAACCATCAATGCCTGATTATTCCCGTAGATAGAAGTTGCACCACGAACTACAATACGAGCAGACGAACCAGGTGCGCCTGAAGAGCTTGTAATTTGTACCCCGGATACTTTCCCTGTTAATGAATTCAGAAAACTGGGTTCTTTCGCCCTTAGAATCTCATCCCCTTTTACAACCTGAGTACTGTATGTTAGATCTCTTTTTTCATGCTCTACGCCCAAAGCCGTTACAACTACTTCTTCAAGGGAGTGAACATCCGGAACCATAGTTACATCAATAACAGCACGGTTGCTAATCGGAATCTGCATTGTAGTGTAACCAATAAATGAAAATGAAAGGACAGCAGACTGATCGATCACCGAAAGTTCATATTTACCATCAGCATCGGTAACAGACCCCGTTGTGCTATTGACTACCATCACGTTAACACCTGGCAAACCAGCTCCAGTTTCGTCAACAACTTTCCCTTTGATGGGAACCTGCGCAAAAACATTTTGCATCACGATCAGCAGCCCGATAAAGAGCGCCAATTGCCTTAACTTCCTTGTAAAATTTTTCTTCATAGGGTATTTGTGTTTTGGTGTTTTACACGACCTCGTTTAGAAGAGAAAATTAGAATAATGGTTAAGGCACTACTCCATTGGATTTAGCTGATACTGATAGGATATTATCCAATACCTGTATGTCATACACGCTAATAGACGGGACATGACTTATATCGGCAAAAACCGATTTTCAGAATAAAAAAGACGATTGCTTGAAAATTGTCTTTATAGCAAATCGAAAGTGTAACGACTGGCATGAGGCGAGAATCGAACAAACTAGCATTTCAGCAGAGGGAATACTTGCTATTATTTTTCAAGCAGTTAGCCTACCAGTGTTAATGCATTGTGTGATTTATGAGAAGCGTTCGGGATTGAATGCTTCAATTGAAATACTGGTCTTTTCTCTATTGACCAATTCGCTTACAACTTTTCCTGTGCCTGGTGCAAGACTAAGTCCCATCATAGAATGACCAGTAGCAATAATTAAATTCTTAAAACGTGTAGAGCGCCCAATGTATGGCAAACCATCGGGTGAGCAAGGGCGTAAGCCTCGCCAGATTTCTTCTTGCTTAGGAGTAGCAACGTTCATATTCGGATAGTAGGCCGGAATAGTATTCACAATTCCTTTTACACGATTCATGTTGATGGATCGATCAGTACCATTTATTTCCATAGTACCGCCAAAGCGAAGTGAATTTCCCATTGGAGTAACAGCAACTCTTCCCTCTAATAAAATGGAAGGTATTTGAATGTTACGTTTTACATTATCAAGCGTAAAGCTATAACCTTTTCCTCCTTGCAACGGAAGATCAATACCTAAAGTAGAACTTAAAACTCCTGACCATGCTCCTGTTGCTATGATGTATTCATCAAAAGATAATTTCTCTTTTGATGTGGTGAGACTTACAACAGTTTCATTCTTTACTTCAAAATTTACTACAGGTGTGTTGGTGTTAATGACAACACCTTTACTTTTCAAATGTTGAATTAGATTTTTTACAAGCTTCTGTGGTATGATATGAGCATCACCTGGAAAGAATACACCGCCTCTTGCTGTAACCTTTACTTCAGGTTCTAACATCTGAATTTGTTCCGGAGAAAGTATGTGCGCTTCAATTCCATTTTTATTAGCAATATGTGCTGTCTCTGCTTCTTCCTTTTCTGTTTCCTTTGTTTGATAGAGCATTAACAGTCCTCGTTCCTTATAATCAAACTCAAATGGATTTTCATGAGCCATTTGCTGATACATCTCTTTACTAAAAAGACTTATGGATTTCAAAGCAGGAATAGCATGCTCAACATTTTTCTCATTTGCATGTTTATAAAACTGATATCCCCATTTAATGAGATTACCATTCAGTCTTGGCTTAACATAAAACGGACTTTGAGAATTGAACATCCAGCGAATACCTTTTGAGATCATGCCCGGTGCTGCTAATGGAATGATATGACTCGGAACAATCATACCCGCGTTTCCAATCGAGCAGCTTTCCAGCATATCGCTCGAATCAAATATCGTTACATCATGCCCGGCTTTGTTCAGGTAGTATGCTGAACTTAATCCGATGATGCCCCCTCCTATTATCGCTACTTTCATTCTCGTTATCAGTTAATGGCTATCCGTTAATAATTGATTCGGAATGACCATCAGTTTATATTAAATCACTTGAAATCCATGAGCATATGGATCGTCATCGTCTATTATAATAGTATTGTATCCTGTCACTATTGCCCAACCTTCAATGCCAGGAATAATCGCAGGCTTGCCTGCCAACGTTGTTACTTCTTCTACTCTTCCGGTAAACTTTGAACCGATAATACTTTCATGAACAAAATCTTCTCCTTGCTTGAGCTTTCCTTTTGCATGCCATTGTGCTAATCGCGCTGAGGTTCCGGTTCCGCAAGGTGATCTGTCAATTGCTTTGTCACCATAGAATACAGCATTGCGTGCTGTTGATGTTGGGTCAATGGTTTTGCCTGTCCACAAAATATGGCTGCATCCGTTAATCGTTGAATCTTCCGGATGAACGAAAGTATATTTAGCATTGATGTTATTCCGTAAGGCCCTGCTCCATCCGATCAGTTGCTCCGCTTTGAAATGTTCCAGTCCGGAAAAGTTTTTCTGCACGTCTACAATTGCATAGAAGTTTCCACCATATGAAACATCCATATTCAACTCACCAAGGTCAGGGCATTCAGCTGTAATATTTTCAGCAGCGAGATAGGCCTTGATGTTTTTGATTTTTACAGACTTCACCTTTTTACCTTCTTGCGTATAGGTAATGGTTACAAGACCTGCAGGTACTTCCAATCGTAATGTACCCGGAGTCTTTGGTGTCACTAATCCTTCTTCGATAGCAATTGTTACTGTACCAATTGTTCCATGACCACACATCGGAAGACATCCACTGGTTTCAATGAAGAGCACACCAATATCATTTTGCGGATCCGTTGGTGGATAAAGAATGCTGCCACTCATCATGTCGTGACCACGCGGTTCGAACATCAATCCTTTTCTGATCCAATCATATTCGCGAAGAAAGTGTTGGCGTTTTTCACTCATGTTCTTCCCAACTAGTATGGGGCCTCCACCGGCTACCAATCGTACAGGATTGCCACAGGTGTGAGCATCAATGCAAAAAAATGTTTTACGTGCCATTCGGTAAATCAGTAATCGGTTATCGGTTGTAGGTATTCGGTATAAAAACGGTTTTAAGTATTATAAATGATCTCGTGTCCATGTTCCGTTTATACAGCGCAGGATGTTTGCCGTGTTTTGATTTCTCAGTTCGATTGGTAATAAATCATTTGGGGAATCCTGATACGAAATCGGACGAACAAAACGATAGATGGCATCCACTCCCACTGATGTAAAGCGTGAGTCTGTTGTTGATGGAAAAGGTCCACCATGTTGCATGGACTTGCATACTTCAACACCTGTCGGTACTCCATTGAAGATTAATCTTCCAACTCTTTGTTGCAGCGCGTCAACGATAGAATTATAATTTGACAGTTCATCAGCCTCACCAAATACTGTAGCGGTAAGTTGTCCGGCTAAACTATTGATTACCTTATGTAATTCTTTCTCGTCTCTGCATTTTACAATCAATGAATATGGACCAAAGACTTCTTCCTTCAGTATTTCACTTTGCAAAAAATCCTTTGCAGTTACCAATGCCAGTGTTACCGATCCTGCATCTTCCTCGGAAGTAATTACTTCCGCAAGCTTTTCAACACCTTGTTGAACCAAACTTTCACTCTTACGATGACGATAATTCGCTGCGATACCTTTATGCAGCATCCTGGCAGGTTGCACCTGTGCTATTTTTTGTGAAAGAACTTCAAGAAAAGAATTCAGTCCCTCGTTTTCCATTACCAGCAACAGGCCGGGGTTGGTACAAAATTGTCCCACACCTAACGTGATGGAAGAAGCTAAAGTTGACGGTAGTTCTTTATTTTGTCGTATGCACTTCGGAAGTAAAACAACCGGATTGATACTTCCCATTTCAGCAAAGAATGGAATAGGTTCTGTTCGTTGAGTTGCCAAATCAAACAACGCTTTGCCTCCCTGGTATGAGCCCGTAAAAGAAGCTGCTTTTGTATGTGGATGTTGCACTAATGCGCGGCCAGCTTCAATGCTTGTATCTTCAATATGTTGGAATGCATTTTCTGGCAATCCACATATTTCGATTGCTTGTTGAATAGCACAGGCAACCAGTGATGAAGTACGCGGATGTGCGGGATGACTCTTTACCACTACCGTACAGCCTGCTGCAAGAGCAGATGCTGTGTCACCGCCAGCTGTTGAAAATGCAAATGGAAAATTGCTCGCACCAAAAACTACAACGGGACCCAGCGGAAAAAACATCTTCCGTAAATCAGGTTTAGGAAATGGCTTGCGTTCAGCATCACCTTGATCAATACTTGCCTGAACCCAATCGCCAGCCTCAAGCAAAGCAGCAAATGAATTCAGTTGATTCGTTGTGCGCCCTCGTTCATTCCTTAATCGCGTTTCGGGAAGATGAGATTCTTCCATGGCAACGTGAATAAGTTTTTCACCAAGTAAATCTATTTGCGATGAGATTGTTCGCAAGAACTTCACTCGTTCAGCACTACTTACTTTCTTATAGCGATGAAATGCCTCATTCGCCATTTGCATTGC
>JBDTTT010000133.1:0-15125 GCA_039930485.1 Chryseolinea sp. | reverse complement strand
CAGTTCGTGCTTCCGTCAGAGTCCCCGAGGCGGGAGACTCTGCGGAGAAATGAAGTGACAAAGTATAATTTTTCCTGATCTCTGATTTTGTATTTTCTACTCATGATTGTGACAACTGAAATATGAAGATAAGCGAGACGCTTATCTTACGCAAGAGCACAAGGGAGACCCTTGCGCTAGAGTGAGATTTGCAAAGGTCCAATTTTCCAAGATCATCTTTCATCGTACCTCGTTCCTCTCGCCTCTTACCTCGCATCATTCATCTTTCAACACATCAACCGGATTGGTCAATGCTGCCTTTATAGAATGATAACTGGTGATCATAATGGCCATCAATAATGTTCCAATGCCTACCAGAATGAACATCCACCATGATGGTGTAATGCGATACGCAAAATCTTCCAACCACATTTGCATGAGCCAGTACGAAAGTGGCGCTCCAATTACGAAAGCAATGATGATCAATTTTGTATATCCCTTCGAAATCAAGGTCACAATATTCCACACCGATGCGCCTGAAACTTTTCGGATACCAATTTCTTTTGAGCGTTGTTCGAGTGAATAGATAATCATACCCAACAATCCTAAACACGCAATCAGGATTGCAAGACTTGCTAACACGGTTAAGCCTTTCCCAAATTGCGCTTGTGTTTTAAATGTTTCTGCGAATGCCTGATCAACAAATTCATATTGAAAAGGAGAATCACCCGCATGTTGTTTCCACAATTTTGTAAGCTGTGTAAATGTGGTTTCCCACGATTCACCGCTTTGTTGTGTAATGCTCAACGCCACAAATTGTTTATCGCCAGCATTGATCATCGGACTAGCATTCTTAATGTGAAATATCGCCATCGGTTCAATTGGCGTTGCCAGCGACCAGTAATTAAAATCGGCCACCACACCAATTACCTCAAATCGTATTTCGCCACCCGGAGCTTCTATTTTCTTTCCGATAACAGACTCATCCATATTCCAACCCATACGATTTATGGCAGCTTCATTCAAGATGACTCGATCAACGTCACCCGGTGCATCGGCAGAAAAATTCCTTCCGTATTTTAATTTGATATCAAGGGTAGGAAGGTATCGTTCATCGGCTGTTGTGTAATTCAGTGATAATGTTTTCCCATTCATACCGTCTGCTGAAAACTTATCTCCGCCCCAAATAGTTGGAGGTAACGATGTACACCATGAACTCTTCGCGACTCCTTGAATGTTGGCAGCGGCATTGGCAAAACTCTCACCATCACTTACAGCTTCGATGTGCTTAATCACCAGAAGATTTTCCTTGTTGAATCCAATGTCTTTTGATGATACATAATGTAGTTGTTGAAACACAACCGCTGTGCAGACCATCAAGATGATTGACACGCTAAATTGAAATACAACTAAACCATTGCGGAATAATTTTCCTTGCTGGCCGCTTTTTAACTTACCCTTCATCGCTTCTATAGGATGAAAACCACTTAAGAAAAATGAAGGATAGCTACTTGATACAATCGCCATGAATAAAACCAAAGCAAAGAGTGCCAGTACTAAATTCGGATCAGAAAATAAATTAATGGATAGGGTGGCCCCGGTCATTACGTTGAAGAAAGGCAACAGTACTTGCGTAAGTGCCAAACCAGTGACCAATGCAATCAGACAAAATGTAAGCGCCTCAATAAAATAATTTAAACTCAATCCTCTTCGTCCAAGGCCAAGGACTTTGCGGATGCTGGCTTCTTTAATTCTTCGTGTGAATTGAGCTGTGCTTAAGTTCATGAAGTTGACACACGACAACAACACGATAAAAATTCCAGCACCAATAAGTGAATAAATAATTTTAATGTCACCTGAATCATTCAGACGATTCAATACAATGGAATCGGGTAAGTGAATGCTCGTCATCGGCTGTAAAAACAATTCCCATTTCTTCCCTGATTTAACGTAATCATCAAACGTAGTATTCATTATGCGTTGCAAAGTTTGCTCCGCGTGCTTACGTGGAATAGCGGCCAGTTTTGCTTCAACATTTGTCATGTTGGTATTTTCTCTGAACCGTACATAGGTTTCAAGTTGAGTCCATATCCAACTCCAGTATACTCGCTTAACCACCGGAAAACTGTTCATGGAAAGCAACACATCAAACTCGATGTATGAATTATCAGGAGTATCTTTTACAACAGCCGTTACCTCGTATGTTTTTTGTTCCGCACCTCCGCCTAAACCACCGAGACGAACCATTTTACCAATGGGATCTTCATCACCAAAATATTTTTTAGCAGTTGATTCTGACATCACCAATGTATTCGCCTGTAGCAACGCACTTTTTGGATCGCCTTTCACAAAAGGAAAGTTGAACATCGAGAAGAAATTGGAATCGCCTGCCAGAACTTTATCTTCTTCAAAAGACAAAACTTCATTCTTCGGATTAGTATACGAAATAATAAAATTACCTGGCGTGTGAATGCTCGTCATCAATTCTACTTCAGGCAATTCAGCATTAACAGCATACGCTACACCCGGACCGGTTGATGAAAATTGCTGATCACTACCTTCTCCCCAAATGAAAGTTTGGTTTACACGATAGATGCGCTCGGCATGATTATGAAAACGATCATAACTAAACTCGTGACTAACATATAGGTAAATCAACAAGGTGCTGGCGATACTCACAGTAAGCCCCAGCAAGTTGATAAATGAAAAAAGTTTTTGACGCTTCAGGTTTCTGAAGAATAGCAGGAAGTAATATCGGAGCATGAGTGTTACGTTTGGCTCTCATGTGACAAAGCTTATACCATGAGAGAAAACGCCCTTTAGGCTAAAATTTCAATCATAATTATGTTTGATGCCGTTCGGTAATGATGTTGGGTGTCCGGTATCGGATAAAAATAGAGGACATAGAGCCCTGAAAGAAATTGTAGTTTAACCCAGGTACTCTACAATTCCATCCCGAATCGCAGTGAATGTTTTAACCAGAGTCTCCTCATTCTCTTCTAATAGAGTAACTCTAAAGCCTTGAAGCTCGGAACAAAAAGAAGAAATCGGAACAACACAAACTCCCTTCGCTCCTAATAAATAATAGACAAAACGTTTATCCAATGCAATATCATCCTGATCGACCCAACCCTCTACTAACAATCTGATTTTTGGATCTTCTATTTTGATTTTCTGTTTGGCATTCAGCGTTCCATCTCTGAAAATAATGGTATTATAAAACGCACCAAAGGTTTCATTAAAGGTAAGTTGAGGAACGGTGTGCAAAATATCAGCAATGATCTTACTGCGCTTACCAATGTTTTGATTCGTCTCTTCGCGATATACTTTAAAACGTGGGTCACCGAAAATTTTGGGGATCACCACTTGCGGGAGTTTGGTTGAACACACTTCAATCATCTTCGCATTATCCAAAGCCTGGCAGAAGCGATTAAAATCTTTATCCTTATCGCGGTTATAATATTCCATCCAGCCACAGCGTCCACCGGGCCAGGGAAGTTCTTTCGAAATACCTTTCATGGAAATGCCCGGAACATCACCAATGATTTCAGCAAGTGCATACGCTCGGGCACCATTGTAGGTGATGTTGATGTAAATCTCATCCGCAATTAAAAAGAGGTTGAACTCTTTCGCGATCGCGACAATCTTTTTCAATGTCTCCAACGGATACACCATTCCGGTTGGATTATCCGGATTGATGATGAGGATGCCGACAATGTTCGGATTGTACTTTACCTTATTGTATAAGTCATCCAGATCCGGATACCATTTATTATTTGGGTCAAGTTTATAGGTAATTGGTTCATGCGCTGCGTGTGCTGCTTCAGCACTGGAGTGGGTTGAATACGCAGGCGAGGGACCAATCACGCGTGACGTGCGTGAAATAAATTGATACACTTTTGAAATCGCATCGCCCAAACCATTGAAGAAACAAATGTCTTCGGCAGAAATCTGAACACCACCCGCAGCATTGGTTTGCTTCGCAAGAAACTCTCTGGTTTCTAGCATCCCTTTCGAAGGACAATAACTATAAGTATCGTCCAGTTTCATCAAATCAGAAATAGCATCTTTAATCCATTGCGGAAGTTTGTGGTTCTTCTGAATAGGATCACCAATGTTTTCCCAGGAAATGGTGAGCCCCAATTTCTTTAATTGATCTGCCTTCTTTACGATCTCCCTGATTTCGTAACTCAGCTCACTTGCACCTTCACTTAATAATTTTTGTCGCATGCGTAAAATTTCAAAAGGCGATGTTGAGAGTTTTGATGGAAGGATTCAAGAAGAATGAAAAATAAATTTTTGTAACGAGTGTTAGGTGATCTGATAATCCGGAAGAAAAAAGAGTAATGAAGGATGGTTAAGCACCCTTCATTACTTGTGTTGTTTAAATTATTTGTCGGCTCCTCATTCCGATATTGTAAAACTGGCGACAGGAAAACCAAAATCAGCTCCAATATTTTTTTTGATATTCACACTATATGATCCAGGCTGAAGCGATGTAAGGCTAAAGGGCACTACGACCTCAGAAGCATAAGACGATGCATTAAGGCTACCGATTAACTGATATCCTGCCGGGCCATTAAGCCTAAACATAGCCGAGCTATAAAGACAATATCCGGAAACAGTAAGATTGGCTGTACCGGAACCAGGGCCATAATCTGTTTTATCAAAGCTTGCCCCAAAAATTACCATTGGAGGAGCAGCAGCAAAATGAATTTCTTTTTCAAAAGACTTGCCATCGCCATTCGTCACTTTCACGTTTACAAATTTATCAACACAATTTTCCTCGCTGCCAAATTGATTATAGGGTACTTTAAATCGAAGTTCAGTAATCTTTTTTTCCTTTACCGGAATCGTTTTGTTGTCAATGGTAAGATTGCATATACCATAAAAACCGCTGCCATCCATATGAACAGAATCGCCAGGCTGTACATAATCTAAACACCCAACAATGTGGTTCACAACATCAACCGAACCCAGATGGAATATAACCAACCTCTTGGCATGCTGAATAGCACCCATCCCGGATTTCCCTTTGGTTGTAACTCTCACCCGGTAAGGGTAATCATTGTAGAATTCAAAATTGAGTTTTTCCTGTGCTGTCTCGTTTTTCACTTTTACTACTAATTGTGTACTCGTAGCGCTCAGAACTGTGAAATACGGAAGGGTTGGATCAGGATCGGATGGATCACTTACCTGGTATGCATAGAAGGTCCCGGAAGAAGTGCCCATCTCAACGAGATTTTCAGAAGGAACAGTGCTAAATCCGGTGCCATTAATGGTGATCTCATCATCGGCATATATGTATTCAGGTGTAACAGTGGTAATCGTAACATCACCGCCAGTATTGTTACCATTGGCATTGGGGTCATCCGGGGAATCACAGTTTATCAAAAGGCACGGAATGACCAGCAAGAAAATGACAGAGAACTTTTTCATATAAGAGGGGTTATTTTATTTAAAAGTAACGAAGAAACCAGAAATACAAACCAAAGAGGTATTGACTTTTTTACGCTAACCCTCAAAAAATTATTTTGAGAACAACAGGAAGTTCCTCAGTCTACGGTCGACAGTCAACAGTAATAACTACCGTGGTGGGTGGGCTGTAAACCGTGGACGACTTACAAATTACTTCTTCACCAGTCTAACCACATTCTCCACATGAATTGTATGCGGAAACATATCAACTGGTTGAACCGCTGTGATCTCATATTTCTCTGCAAGAATTTTTAAATCGCGTGCCTGTGTTGCCGGGTTACAGCTTACATATACAATTACCTTGGGCTCGGCTTTCAATAACATCTTGCACACATCTTCGTGCATGCCGTTTCTTGGTGGATCGGTAATGATGGTGTCGGGTCTTCCGTGAACGGAAAGAAATTCATCGTCTAACAAATCTTTGATATCGCCTGCGTAAAAATCAGTATTGGTAATGCCATTGATTTGCGAATTGACTTTAGCATCATCAATAGCGGCAGATACATATTCTAATCCAATTACTTTCTTAGCATGACCTGCCACAAAGTTTGCGATCGTACCAGTACCCGTATATAAATCATACACCAATTCATCTCCTTTTAATTCAGCAAGCTGCCAAGCTACTTTATATAACTCAAATGCCTGATCGGAATTGGTTTGATAAAATGATTTTGGTCCTACACGAAATTGTAATGTACCCGATCCATCCGGCTTCTGCATTTGCTCGGTGATGTACGGATTACCTTTCCAGCAAATAATGTCCAGATCGTGAAAGGTATCGTTGCGCTTGGAATTGATGATGTAGTTAAACGAAGTGATCTGAGGAAAATCTTTCGCCAGGCGATTCAGAATTTTTTCAGTCCAATCGATTCGATCTTCTGTTACCTGAAGAATAATCATCGTCTCACCTGTATTCGCGGTGCGGATGGTGATCGTTCTTAAAAATCCGGTTTGTCTTCGTAAATCAAAAAATGGAATGTAATTTTTTACTGCTTCCTCTTTTACAGCCAACCGAATTCCATTCGATGGGTCAGGTTGAAGGAAACACTCTTTTACATCAAACACACGATCAAATTTCTTTGGCATGTGATAGCCCAATGCGGGTTCAGCAGGGATATTGGTATCATCAGAACCTTCTTGTAGTGCAACAGCTTTTTTATTCGCAAGCTCTTCATACGTTAACCAGCGATGCGATGAAAAAGTATAATCAAGTTTGTTGCGATAGTATTTAATTTTATCCGAGGCAACGATCGTTGAAATAGGCGGAAGGGTTAATCCACCAATACGCTCTAAATTATCAACAACCTGTTGCTGCTTGTATGTAAGCTGAACGCTGTATTGAAGATGTTGCCATGAACATCCTCCACACAAACCGAAGTGTGAACAAAAGGGTGTGGCACGATTGGTCGAAAGCTGTTTTATCTGAACTACTTTACCCTCTAAAAAGCTGCTTTTAATTTTTGTCAGTGACACATCTACCACATCTCCGGGGGCTGCGCCCTCTATAAAAAGCACCAAACCGTTTACCCGCGATAAACATTTGCCTTCCGCAGCCATGGTTTCGACTACGATATTCTCGATTACGTCTCCTTTTTTCATAAAGCGCGCAAAATACAGAATAATGCTGTTTTTAGCCTTCAATCGATTTCATATCTTTAGAGTCTGGCTAGAGGGTATGAGGAGATTCTTACTGATAATCGTTTGCTTTTATGCATTGCCCGCAATGGGTTCGCACATCGTTGGTGGCGAGTTTTTGATTCGTTATATCAAAAGAGTCAGCACATGTCCTACTTGTCAGGGTGGAGGTGGTGTTGTGGATAGCATCAAGCTCATTCTATACTTTGATAAAAAGAATGGGAATCCCGGAGCAAAAGATTTATCCATTACAGCAGCTATTTTCCGCAAGAGTGACAATGCATTTATGCGATTTGTCAATTTTCTTGAGCCCGATGTATCCAAAGTTAATTACAGTCAGCCGGAATGTTCACACGGTGAAATACAGACAGACAAATTAGTTTATTCCACCATAGTAACACTTGCCGATGTAGAGTATGACGATCCGGAAGGATATTACATTGTTTGGGAACGATGTTGCCGTAACTATACCATCACTAACATTTTTAGTCAAGACACACAGCTTGGCGGCATTGGAGCAGGCCAAACATTTTTTCTGGAGTTTCCTCCCATTGTTAAAAATGGAGAACCTTTTATTAATTCTTCACCCAGATTATTTCCTCCTCTCAATGATTATGCATGTCCACGGAAACCATACTTCGTTGATTTTGCCGGAATAGATGATGATGGAGATTCTCTTACCTACACACTGGTAACACCTTACAGTACACAAACTACAGACCCTGTTCCACCACTTAATCCATTACCTTATCCACCGGTGTTATGGCGTAATCCTTTTAGCATTGACAACATTCTTAGTGGCAACCCCGATTTAAAAATCAGCCTGGATGGACTTCTTACCGCTACGCCTACCAAACTCGGACTATATGTATTTGCTGTTCGATGCGATGAGTTTCGCGATGGAATAAAAATCGGTGAAGTCAGAAGAGATTTTCAAATGCTGGTGGTGGATAATTGCCCTGTTGCAGAGCCTCCTAAAATTCTCGGTAGAAAATTGCCGGAGACCAATTTTACATATGATAACAATATGGATGTAACATTTGGCAGTGAAGTGTCGGATGCTAATCGCTGTATTGAAGTTCAGGTTTCTGATCCTGATGCTTCTAAGCTAGACGATAATTTTACAGAGCATGTAACGATCAAGGCCATTGCACTAAGCTTTAAAAAGGATATTAGCGGTATACTTCCATCAATTACAAATGCAACACTTACTCAAGGCAGTACAGCAAATTTTAAAATCTGTTTTGATCAATGCCCCTATATTGAAGGTCCTTTTCTAATTGGCATTGTCGCCTTTGATGATGCCTGCAGTCAACCACTTTTCGATACATTGAAAATAATGGTCAACATCACGCCTCCGCCAAATGAAAATGTGAAGTTTATAACACCAAATGCTGTTACTAATGCGTCCATCACTGAAGGTGAGTTAGCCGTCTGGGATATTTTTGCGACTGATGGAAATAAAAATCCGATAATCGAATCCGTTTTCACGGATGGATTTAATATGGCGGATTATGGTATGGAACTCAAGCGCATTAAAAATGCTGATGGAGAATATCGGGCGCAATTAATCTGGGACCCTCGTTGTGATGTATATGATTTCTCACATAAAACATTTTTCCAGGTGAAAATTAAATTGGAAGATGATGATTTGTGCGATTTCATTCATCCCGCTGTAGTAACGTTTAACCTGCATATCCTTTTTAGAGATCACGATCCCATCATCAGTCACGATCCCATTCAACTCAGCAGTTCCGATTTAACATTCAACACCGATGAACGAAGAGTAGAGGGCTTAAAACGAAAACTAAACGAGTCACTTCATTTCAATGTTCTGGGCACAGATGAAGATAACGACTTCCTGGTGTTGAGTGCGAAAGGTATTGGTTTCAACATGGCCAATTACAATATTACTTTTCCGGGAGATCAGAATATTAGTCCTGTATCCTCCGTATTTAACTGGGACATCGCCTGCGACAATGTTAACCTCGATGTGAAAGATGAATTTGAATTTGAATTTATTGTGGTTGACGATCAAAACCGGTGCAGACTATACAGAGCCGATACACTGAATGTATCAGTGAAGCTTTACCCGCAGGATAATCTCGGTCCGAAATTATCCGTGACCAATCTCAATCCGGCAATGACATTAACTATTGATAATTCATTGGATGTAACCCTTGGACAACAGATCGAACTCGATGTTACTACTCTTGACTCTGTTCTTGCACAAGCTGACATGTTACACCTTGAATTGCTGGAGGCTACTACGGATGGTACCGTTCCTCCACAAGGATATAGTTTCACTCCGAGTGATGCATTAAGTGAGGTACATGGAATCTTTAAATGGAAACCCGACTGTTCTATTTTCGCCAACAATGATTACGAAAACAATTACACTTTTACTTTCCTTACCATTGATGACCGATGCTTCAATCAAAAGGCCGACACGATAGAAGTGGATATAAAAATTAAAGATGTAGATGGTGGTGATACTGATTTTCTACCACCCAATTTCATTTCACCCAATGGCGATGAATGGAATGAATTTTTTGCCATGGTAAAAGTCGATCCGGATACAGAAGAACTAATTTCCATTTTACCAAAAGATAACTGCACAGGCCGATTTGTGGAGATCAGTATTTTTAATCGCTGGGGTAAAAAAGTGTATTCAAGCGGCAATCGCGATTTTAAATGGTACGCTGATGGCGAAGCGAGCGGTGTGTATTATTACCTGCTTAAGTACAGCGACAAAGAGTACAAGGGAGTAATTAATGTTCGGTATTAGCAAAATAGAAACCGGATTGCCTTTAGAAGTTCAGCGTCAACAAATTATTTTCTTTTACAAAAGCCGTTTCACCATTCCATTTGATTCGCAGCCACACATCTTTTTTGCCCATCACTTCAAAGCGATGTCCTTCATCAATTACTGCAATTACATCAGCACCTGAAGAAGGTCCGGCCATCACATAGGTGCGCGGATGTGAAACAATGCCGGAAGAAAAAGCGCGACCGCCATTAACGTGAATTAAAAAACCAACGAGAATAACCACCACCACAATCGCTGGAAAGATGACGTTTTGTTTTTTACGTTTCAAAAATAAAATCACACTCATTAAAAAGATGGTGATAGCACCCAATGCAAGAGAAATGGGTAGTGTGTATTGCTGATACAAAGAGAATATTTTGTTTCGATCAGAATATTCATAACCGGTGAGGTTATATTTTTTTGCCAGTTCTTCCATTTTATCGCTCACTGCCTGATCGTTGGTGCGTAAGTAATATAGATTGAGACAATACAATGCAGAACCAATATGCCCAAGACCTTCATGAATAAAGGCCATCTTCAACAACATGGCAGGTGTGTATTGTTTCTGTTCTAAAATAGTTTGATAGTGCTCAAGAGATTGCACGTAACGTTTAGCTTGAAAAAGAGAATCGGCCTGCTTGAGGCGAAAGCCCAAAACCTGAGCGTGACTCATCTCAGCGGAACTAAAGAAACTAATCCCAAGAATGATGAGAATTTTTATAACGTGTCTTTGCATATTTTTTTTATCCTGTTACCTTTGCGACCTCAATTACGGAGATGCCGCAAATTGACACAATTTTAACGATTCCGTAGCTCAGTTGGTAGAGCAATACACTTTTAATGTATGGGTCCTGGGTTCGAATCCCAGCGGGATCACTGAAAAGCCTGATGAGAAATTAGCAGGCTTTTTTTATTGTAAATACCCTCTAAAAGCAGCTCGATCAAGCTGGCTTTGAATGAAGCCTCACGACTTCTTTAATATTAGACAAGCAAAATCACATATCTTAGGGAGCATGAAGCAGTTATCGGTCATCTTTTTTGTTTTATTAGCAACACTGATCATCACTCCCTTAAAAGCATACGACACACTTCTCTACAGAAATGCTTTTGAAGCGTCACGCCTCAAAGAAGCACTTGACGGAAATAACGTTGACTTTGTATCTGTTTTTCTATCCATCGACAGCGACTCCATGACCTATGAACGAAGCCGCGAAAAACTCAATACCTTTTATAACCTGCTTGATCCTAAACTCGCAATAACAAAGTCACCTAAACAAAAAGCGAAGCTCATCTTTAAGGAAGTTCATGGGCATTTTTTTAATCAATATGAAGAAAGCGTTTTGTTCAGCCGGGCATTTAAAGACGGATTTTACAACTGTGTATCGGCTTCGATGTTGTATGCTGTAATTTTAAAGCACTATGAAATCCCTTTTGAGATAAAAGAAAAACCGACTCACGTGTATCTGGTGGCTTACCCTGGCACTGAAAATATTTTGTTTGAGACCACCAATCCCAGGGGCTTTTATGTAATGGATGAGAAAGGGAAGCAGGAATATCTGGAGGGGCTTATCACACTGAAATTTACTTCGCGTGAACACGTCAATTCAGTGGGTGCAGCCAATGCGTTCAATGAGTTCTTTTACAACAATCAAAACATCTCACTCACTCAATTAGCCGGACTCCAATATTACAATCAGACAATACGATGGTATGAAGAAAAAGACATGGATCAGGCCATTCAATGTGCTGTAAAAATGAACATGCTGTATCCATGTCAAAAGCATCAATACGTAAAAGCCTCTTTGCTCACTACCGCACTCGCCAATAGCAACTACGATTCTATTAAAGAAGTTTTGTTCCTGTGCCAATATGCCAACACCATTCGAGATATAAAAGATCGTAAGATGGTAATCGGGGAGTTTGAAGAAATCCTTCAAAAGAAATTATATAAAGAAAGTGACCAGAGCTTTGCAGTAAAGGCGTTTGAGCTGGTGCAGGGAAATATTGATGATAAAAAATTAATAGAAGATCTGACATATTCATATTATACCTATACGTGTAACTGGTATGCTATGAAAGGCGATTGGAATAACAGTCTTACTTTCGCAAACAAGGCTTATCTATACAATCAAAAAGATGTAAGGTTACATGATTTAATAGTCAGGGCTATTATATCAATGACAGAGAACGTAAAAGACAAGCAAAAAAATGTGGAAACGTTGGACGCCTATATTGCCCAGTATCCCTTTATCACAACCAACAAAAATTTTAGAATGATACGCCTGTATCATTTATCGATGGCAACCTATTCCTTGTTCAATAAAGACAAAGGAACGGAAGGCTATAAGCGCATGGAACAATTAGAAGCCGAGCTAAAATCTGAAACGGAACGAATTACGGGAATAGACCAAATGATAGGGATGGCATTCGCAGAAGCTGGCGCATATCACTACCGTAAAAAAGAATACACCAAAGCCAAAGAGATACTGCTAAAAGGCCTGAAGGTTACGCCAGACCATCCGGAATTAGTCGAACGACTTCGCATCGTTGAAGACGATCTTGAGCGCTAGCACCTTAGAGAATACATTAATCTCATTCGTTACTCATAGAAATTTTTTATAGAGCAAGTTACCCTTCACAATATTCTGGTAGCACTCGTTCTCCGAAAGCGTTTCCGTTTTATTCGCCTCATCCAATAGTAGTAAGAATCCTCCGACTCTACTTTCACTCCATATAACAGCATAGTAGCGTGCATCTCTTTTTTGGTTTGCTTTATCTCAAGCGAAGCCAGTGACTGTAAATTCGTGATGAAGTGCTTCCTTCGAATAGTTTTTTTTCAATAAGGTGGTGAGCTTGTTCAACACCTCGTCATTGGAGGCCAGCGAACTTTGCCACATCAGTCCACGAGACGCAAGACTTCTTCGCAATGACGTTTTCTCGCACTCTACCCTCCCATTGCCGGATCAGTAATGCTGTCTTTTCCATTTTCAATTCTTCCTGCAAACCGGCTTTCAAATCCATTACCATTCTGAATGAATACAGAAGTATCATACCATCCATGACTTGAAAGAAGATCGATTACAGTTTGGGAACTCTTGCGGGCAGCAACGTGCAACGTTTGAGCTTTTTGATTATAGGAATTATCTTTTATCTCCGCGACAACTGCAGACTCTCCTTTGCGCACCGATCATTCCGGCACAAGAAGAAAGAAGTGCAACTTTTTTTAAGAAGTCTCTGCGTGAGTCCATGAAGTAGGGATTGTGTTGATAAAGGTAAGCAACCTCTTTCAGGCTTCAGGCACAAGGGAGAAGTGATAAACGGAAATTAATGTGTGCGTAACACAAAGCCGGGCATCGGGAAACCGGCAACCCTCACCTGTACTAAAATACCTCACCAAACATTTTATTATTCAATCACGCTAATGTGTATAACAAGAAGCCCGGCAACCGGAAACCTGCAACCCTGGATTAATCAGCTTGTCTGAACGTTATCCCCTCACTATGCATCCCAAAATCCCAACACCATTAGTATGAGTAAAATTTACCTCACCACAATCAGTTCGCTAAGCCTCCAATACATCTCAACGTAAGCTTCAACTCTGGCTTCATTTTTTCATATTAAACCTTGTACTGCTATTCATGTCTAAAGGATGATTTAAAAATGCAGGAATTATCATGAAGAATACGATGATGGGTTGTGGGCTTGTAGTAGCAATGGTCTTGCTTTCCGCATTTACGCACGCGCCTTCAGAAAATAAAATCAGCTTTCAATTCCCGTATAAACAGGCCGGCCTCACCGAAAGACAAGCTGCTGCACATTTATTAAGCCGCTTCACCTATGGTGTCACTCCGGGTCAGGTAGATGAGGTGGTGGCAATGGGATTGGAGAACTGGTTTCAACAACAACTGGAAGCCAGGCAACCCGATGATATACTCAATAAAAGATTACGCGAATACGAAACGTTGACGTTGAGCAATGCAATGATCGTAAGCACCTATCAGAAGAACGCGCAGGTATTGCGTATGGCAATAAAGGAAGGTGTAATTGAAAAAGAGTCCGTCAACAAAGAAGATAAAAAAGAATACCGCGCACAGTTGCTCGCCTATATGGAGCAGAAAGGAATCAAACCTGAAAAGGAGTTGATCCGCCAGTTCATCAATCAAAAAGTATTGCGCGCTGCGTATACAAACAATCAATTGCAGGAAGTACTCACCGATTTCTGGTTCAATCATTTTAATGTATCGTTCACAAAAAACAGTTGCAGTCAGTTCATTCCCAACTACGAACGTGATGTGATCCGGCCGAATGCGTTGGGCAACTTTGAATCCTTACTGGTAGCCACAGCCAAATCTCCTGCCATGCTGTTGTACCTTGATAATTTCAGTAGTGTGGGTACGAATGAGAATATTCCGGCTGCGCGCAATGCAAAGCAAAATGCGAATAAGAAAGTGAAGGGTCTCAATGAAAACTACGCGCGGGAAGTGATGGAACTGCATACACTGGGTGTCGATGGTGGCTATACACAGAACGATGTAACCGAAGCCGCGCGCGTACTCACCGGTTGGACGGTCTATCCCATGGGCGCTACCGATTACGGAAATGGATTTAAAAAACTATTGGAGAAAGCAGATGAAAATAAACTGAGCGCCCGTGGCTTTGTGCATGAAGGTGATTTTTTGTTTGCCATCAACCGACACGACAGCGGAAATAAAACTGTGCTGGGAAAGAAGTTCAACGGACAAGGATATAACGAAGGTGTACAACTGCTACACCTGTTGACTAATCATCCTTCCACTTCGAAATTCATTTCAAAAAAAATAGCAACGCGTTTTGTGAGTGATACACCTTCTGCAGAATTGATTGCGGCCATGTCAGCAACATTTGAGAAGAAGCACGGAGATATCAAACAAGTATTGATCACGCTCGTTTCGTCTCCGGAATTTTGGAGCGATGCCGCACTTCGCAATAAAACCAAATCACCTTTTGAGTTGGCGATCAGTACCCTTCGTGCATTGAATGCAGAAATCGAACAACCGTATCAACTCTATACCTGGATCACACGTATGGGTGAACAAAAATATTTCTACCAGGCACCCACTGGTTTTCCGGATAAAGGACAGTATTGGATCAATACCGGTTCATTGCTGAATCGCATGAACTTTGGTTTGGCACTGGCCAATGGCAGAGTGCCGGGCGTGAAGTTTGATTTGCTGGCACTCAATAA
>JBDTTT010000132.1:0-15141 GCA_039930485.1 Chryseolinea sp. | reverse complement strand
ATGCCAATCACGGCATGGTAGAAAAAAATGTCCATGCAATGGAAGGTATTAACAGCCGGCTTGATTCATTACAGGCTGCTATGCTTTCTGTTAAACTGAAATACATTCAATCTTGGAATAAGAAACGCATTCAACATGCTAATTTATATTCGTCACTGCTTCGCGATGTCACATCTATCAAAAAACCTCATGTCCGTGAAAGTGTAAAACATGTTTTTCATCTTTATGTAATCCGAACGGATAAGAGAGATGCATTGCAAAAACACCTTAGTACAAAAGGCATTCAAACTTCAATTCACTATCCATTAGCGTTACCCTTTCTGGAACCATATCAATCCGGTAATCATAAATCAGAAGAGTTCCCGATTGCCTATCGGGATCAGCAACAAATACTATCGTTACCTCTTTATCCTGAACTTACAGACGGGCAAATTATTTTCGTTTGCAATTCGATAAAGCAATTCTTTCAGTAAATGGGAGAAGTCACTTTGAAAAAAGTGTACTACAGAATGTGTGCTTTCTTTGAAAGCATTTTTTTTCTCACACTGTTATGGAATTCAGAAATCGCCTTGGTGTGAAACATAGGGTAGATGTGTTTATCGCGAAACGATGAACTACTTTTATACAAGGTCTCGTGGAGCACCTCGGTATGACCATCAGGTGTAGCGACCAATCGTATCCACTGCGATCCTTCAGCCTTGCCGTGTTTCATATAGCTCAGCTTAATGTATTTTTCCTTTTCGTTCACTTCAATTATTTCGTGAGCAACGGCAAGATTTGCTAAACCTAAAATGTTAAGGTTTAGAAAAATAATTTGACCCGCCTCCATGCCCGTATAGTGGTCTTCGAGGTAAGAAATTTTGTCTTGCCTTCTACAGTAACCTAATCCAAATGAAACCATTTTGCCATTCCATGCTTCGGTTGGGTGGATACTTTTATAGGCTTTCCATACATCTTCAATGTTCTCTTTCAGTACAAATTTTTTGAAATGACGGGAATAGGTATCGGCATCCGCTTTATCATAACAAACAGAACGATAACCTTTGAAGTGGATGAGTTCGGTTAGCCGATTATCAACTAGAAATTTTTTTACTTTTTTTGATTTTATACGATGTAAATCAACCATGATAATTCGTCAGCACGTGTTTGTATAGTCTCGTCCAGGCCTGGACCGTTAAATTGATTAGGTTTAATTGTTCAAAATAAAACTATTTTAAACGATTAAGCCATAGAATTTCGATTTCTTTATTACACGCCCTTGTTTCAGAGAGCAATCTTATAAATAGATTACTGGCCTAGCCAATTTTTAAACGCAACAGCCTTCTCTCGACTGATGTCGATCTCGGTATTAAAAGGAGATTTCAGCTGAACAGTAAGCCCCTTATGTGTGGTTCTAATTCTTCCTGCTGATTGAATGTGAATGATGAACTGTCGGTTAACCCGAAAGAAGACATTAGGATTGAGTACGCTCTCCACTTCATCCATGGTTTGGTTTTCGCTGATGAATTTTTCATTGTTCATTGTGTGAATATAAATCAATTCTTCTTTGTGAAAGAACGCAACTTCATTTTGCGTAATCGGCACCAAGGTATTTCGCTGAACGGCAAGAAAGCGTTCCTTAAATTTCTTTGTGTTATTTCCCCAATTCTCAAGCAATGTTTTCAACTGATCATTCACAACGTTTTTGCTATTCAGCGCTTTGTATTTCTCTAAAGCCGCAGCCAGTTCTTTTGGATCAATTGGTTTCAGTAAATAATCAATACTGTTCAGTTTAAAAGCCCGAATAGCATATTCATCATAGGCTGTTGTAAAAATGATGGGACACTGAAGATGTAACTTTTCAAAGATATCAAAACTGATTCCATCCGATAATTGAATATCGGACAGCACAAGATCAGGCATTGCATTTTCGCTGAACCATTTACGTGCACGGTCAACACTACTGATTACTGCAAGTACGTTCGAATCTGGAGTTAATATTGCCAGTCGATTCTGTAAATCTTTAGCAACCAGTGGTTCGTCTTCGATGATGAGGATATTCATCGTCCTATATTTTTATTAAAGTTCAAAATTCGGATTTCGCCAGCCCATTGGAATATCAGCTTCGTATGCATCATGAGTATTTTTAATGCGCATCTCCATTCTACCTTCTACTAAAAATCCAAGGGATTGATATAAGGCGATAGCTTTTACATTGCTCTCGCGCGCAATTAATTCTACTTTGCCAACATCAGGTCGATTACGTCCGATCTCTTCCAGGAAAATAGTAAAGATGGTACGTCCAATTTTCTTTCCGTGAAATTGCGGATGAACAACCAATGTTAAATCCCCCAACACATGATCAAAAACTTTTATTCCTTTTTTATATGCATGAACCGATGCGATCAATTCTGTTTCGTTGTCCGGATTTTCACCAACAATGATTAATCCGCTGGCAAGACTTTTTAAAAGAAAGTCTTTCACATAATCTTCTGTCACTTCATATTCAAGTCTGGCAATACCATCTTCTGTTCTGGCAACTGCTTTGTATAATGTAACAAGTGAATGAAGGTCATCAATGTCCGCAATTCTATAACGCATTTCTAAGTTGATTTAAGATCGAAAGATTAAAGCAAAGGTATTTTAACGGCAAACCTTGAATCGGTGTGTTCAATGATAACGGGTTTCTCCGTTAAGAATGAATACAATGATTTTAAGTTTTCCAAACCTTGCTTGTTCGATGTGTCCACAAGTTTACGCAATTGAAGATTATTACTTACAATCAAATAATCTCCCATCGTAAAGATTTCAATTTTCAGTGGCTTATCCCGATCAGTAATATTGTGCTTTAGTGCATTTTCAATCAGGATTTGTAATGTAACCGGAACGAGCGCGCGTTCGCGGATTTCGTCCTGAATAGAAACTTCAATAGAGACTGCATCCTGAAATCGTGTCTCTAATAAGGAGATGTAATTTTTTATAAAGTCGTACTCGGTTTGCAGACTCACAAAGTTTTTGTCTTTGTTCTGCAATACATACCGGTACACTTTTGATAGTTGCTGAAGAAACTGTGAAGCCAGAGCTGGATTTTCAAAAATCAAACTATTAAGTGATGTTAATGCATTAAAAAGAAAATGTGGATTGAGTTGGTTCTTTAAGTTATCAAACTGAACAGCTGACTTTTCTTTTTCCAGGCGCTCAGCAAGAACAAGCGAATCTTTCCATCGGCCAATAAAGTACGCGGTAAAAAAACCAAGATTGATACCTACTGTTGCAATGATGTAGATGACCCAGGTGGCTGCCATGAACAGCTCATCGAGCTTGAAAGGTAAAAGAGGCTCACCAAAGAAATATATGAGCGATCGAATGAATATCCCAACTAACGCTCCTAGTAAAAGTTGAATAATGATGCGATTGGAGAGGCTTCGTTCAAATGGATATTTTTTATTTAGTGTAATGTTAATCTGCCGCAGCAGTTCCCACATCAGGGAAATAAGAAAAAAGGATAAAATGAAGAGGGTAACTTGAAAATGGAAATCGAATTGGCTGAATTTGGCAAGTCTGACTAAAAATGAAATGATGGACATCGCAAGGATGCCACCATAAAATTGCGCGAATTCTTTTTTCGATTTGTATCCGAACATCTTTTATTGTGGCCGCAGGAGTTGCCGTTTACTTTTCTGCATACGTTTGTTTAACCGTTCTTCCTTAATTAACTGATTAAAATTGTTTTGTGCAACATAGAATTGCTTCAGGTAAGGATTAGTAGTGTAAGTGAGGTTGATGTTGTTTTCCATAGCTGTAATTTTAGTTATGACAACTGTAGTGTCGTTAACCCTTACGCGATTATTGTATTTTTTGTTCCTCATTTAATAATTTTTCCATCGCTCATTTCGACAATACGGTCTGAATTGCGGGCAAACTCCTCATCGTGGGTTACAGCAATAAAGGTTTGTTTATAGGTATGCGTTAATTCTCGGAAGATATCAAAGACAACATGAGTGTTGTATGAGTCTAAATTCCCGGTAGGTTCATCGCCCATAATAATATCAGGATCATTGATCAATCCCCGAGCAATTGCCACACGCTGTTGTTGTCCGCCCGAGAGTTTCATTGAAGGCTTTAGGGCGAACTCGTGCATGCCCAGCATTTTTAATTTTTGATAGGCTCGTTCTTCAATTTCGGCAGGAGTGTAATGCGCCAGCTTTAATGCCGGTATCATTACATTTTGAAGTGCCGTAAACTCCGGAAGCAAATAATGAAATTGAAATACAAATCCGATATGTGCATTACGAAATGCAGCTAACTCATTTTGATTCTTGCCAGTTAATCGCTCACCTGCAATTTCGAGATCACCTTCGTAATCCGTATCCATAGTAGAGAGCACATACATCAATGTAGATTTTCCACAACCTGATTTTCCAACCAGCGAAAGAAACTCTCCTTTCTTCACAGTCAAATCAATTTCTTTCAGTACCTGAAATTTTTCAGGCTCGTAAAAGTATTTGACAATCTTATGTGTTTTTAAAACATCCATTTTTTCTAAATCAATAATCATGAATCAATCATCATTCATCACCAATCCTTCCTATCCTCTCAAAATTTCAATCGGATCCAGCTTAGCAGCCTTTCGCGAAGGCATGTATCCGGCAACAGCCGTTGTGACTACACCAAACACAATACCTACGATGTAATACTTCAATTTAAAATTCACAGGAAGATGATCGATGCTTAAAATATCACCACCATCGAACGGTGCTTTTGAAATTAAATAAGAAAGAATGAAACCAATCCCCAATCCCATCAGACTTCCGATTAAGCCTATCACAAGTGATTGAATCATAAAAATTTGTTTCACATCTTTTCCAGAAAAGCCCATTGCCTTCAGAATGGCAATGTCTTTCATTTTATTCATGATGGTCATGTTTAAAATATTGTAGATACCAAATCCTGCTACAATAAGTAATGTAATTGAAACAGAATAAGTCAGAATGTTTCGAATGATAACACCTAACAACATCGTAGCATTAGCCGTTTCCCAATCTTCCGATTTGTAACCAAATGATTTTTGAAATTCAGGAGCTAGAGCTTTTGCAAAATGGAAATCATAGAGTTTGATATTAATGTCGGTGATGTAGCTTTTATCTTTTTGCAAAATGCGTTGAACGGTTGAGATGTTAGCGTAACTCTTTACATTGTCGATTGCACCCATACCCATCTGAAACAGACCGACAATTTTTAAACTCATCGTGAATCCTTGTGGAGTAGTAATCACAACACGGTCTCCGGTTTTAGCATTGAGTTTCCGAGCAAGGCCCGTTCCCATAATAATTCCATCCTGACTAATGATCAGATTTTCAATTCGACCTTCTTTCATTTTATTTTTCAGATCGAACAGATTATCTTCTTCTAAAATGTCAACACCGGAAATGGTTCCATTAAGTTGAATTGGTCCATAGTTGTAAAATACCTGTGAGGTAAGCTGAGGTGAAGCACCGCGCACCAATGGGTTTTGCCGGATGAGTTCCGCCATTTTAAAAGCATTGCGAATTTTTGGTGTTTCGTTTTTTGGTTTGGTGTGATGGGTAACGTTTACTCCTGAAGGATTTACTTCTTCCAAAATAGAAGGACGATCAAGAGTGATGTCATTATAAATCCGGATATCAGCAGACGAGGTCATGGCCAGATTTTCAGTCATGTCATTCAAACCCGTCATCATACTCACCATAGCAATGAACATTCCAATACCAAACGTAACACCCAGCATCGCCACAATAGTTTGCTTGGGCTTTGCGAGTAAGTGTGTCTTTGCTATTTGGAATGTTAGTTTCACTCGTTGTCTGTTAATTATTAAATACTAAATATTTTATATTGGAGGTCAGTGTAAGCAAATTCAAATAGATAGTGTATTCCCGTTAACCATTAACGATTAACCAATAACTGTGAACTACTATCCAATCCAGACACAATCTCCACTTCATCCAGTGTTTCAATTCCAAGCGTTACTTTTCTTTTCTTTTCACCATTCTCTGTTTTGATCAGAACGGAATCACCAGCAAGCAAAGCTGCTTTTGGAATAACCATCGCTTTTTCTTTTTGTTGAATAACAATGTTGGCTTCTACAGCAAGACCTGAAAAACTTCCTGGTAATGTTTCTTTGAAGTAAGCATCAACCCGCAAAGATTGTTGTTGTGCATTGACCATTGAATAAATTTTGGTAACGCTGGCTTTGAATATTTTATCAGGATAAGCATCAATTTTTACCAGAACTTCTTGTCCAGGTTTTACGCGATGAACATCCAATTCATCAATGCTCAGTTGGAGATAAAATGTATTGTCTTGTCCAACCACTGCAATGGCCTCGTTGCGTCTTATCAACTCGCCTTTCTCTTTCATGGTTTTAAACACCTTGCCGTTTACTTCGCTGCGTACAGTGTATCGACCACGCTCATCATTTGAAATCTGCAATTGACTTTTGGCATTTTGCAATTCGAGGTAGAGTTGATTTTTTGTTTTTTGATAGCGACTTTTTTGAAGTATGAAATCGTTCTTCGAATTTTCATAGGTCAATTTCATGCGATCGAAATCAACCTGTGAAGTGGCGTTGCTCTTTAATAAGTTAGAGTAGCGAATAGCATTAAGGGAATCGAAAGACATTTTTGTTTTAGCTGATGCTACAGCAGCACCCAACTCGCGAAGTATTGGAGAATCGTTACCCGCATTTCGAACGGCCATGTCATAATTTTCTTTTGCGAGTTGATAGCGTGATGATTGCTGATCACCTTCAATAATAAAAAGAGCCTGACCTTGCTTTACCTCTTCTCCATCTTTTACCAATTTATCTGCCAGCGATCCGTCTACCTGAGAAAATACTTGGTACTCATCTTGTGCAACAACAAAACCTGAAGCATAAATGGCTTCCATCAGCGGCTTCATTTGTGGTTTTATGGCATTTTCTTTTTTACAGGCAGCAAGAAGAAATAGAATAGTAATGCAATATCGGATGGTCATACTCGTGAATTAGTAAATGAAAATACGAAGAATCGTTTGGAAGGATTACACCTTAATAGTGAAGTGTTGATTTAAAACAGGGAAGTGTTTTTAAATACTGGTGAGGTGTAAAAAAAATGCTTGCCGAAATATTGTTCGACAAGCATTTTATTGAATTGATATTCCGAATTAAATATTCGGCTGAGGTGTAGTTCTCAAATAAGGCTTAATACGGGTATGTCCTTTCGGGAATTTACCTGCAATGTCTTCATCTTTTACGGCTGCGGTGATGATTACATCTTCACCTTGTTTCCAGTTGGCAGGAGTAGCAACGCTAAAGTCTGCAGTCAGTTGAAGACTGTCAATCACACGAAGAATCTCATCGAAATTTCTTCCTGTTGCTGCCGGATAAGTAATCATGAGTTTTACTTTTTTATCCGGGCCGATAACAAATACAGAACGGACTGTGAATTTATCAGTAACAGCTGGGTGAACCATATCGTATAAATTGGCAATCTTAAATTCGGGATCTGCAATCAGTGGATAGTTCACTACTGTATTTTGTGTTTCATTGATATCACCAATCCATTTTACGTGTGATTCCAACGGATCAGCACTTAACGCCATTACCTTTACATTTCGTTTCGTAAACTCTCCACGCAATTTTGCTACGGCACCGAGTTCAGTAGTACATACAGGTGTAAAATCAGCAGGGTGAGAAAACAATACTCCCCAGCCAGAGCCAAGCCATTCATGAAAGTGAATTGTACCCTCAGTTGTTTCGGCTGTAAAATCGGGTGCGACATCGCCTAATCGTAGTGACATATTGAAATTATTTAAGGTTGATTGATAATCAGGCTAAACTACAAAAGGAGCGAATTAGTTTACTTCCTTCCTGAGTTAATTTTTATAAACTCTATCGGATAAGTAGTTTTTCTACTTTTTCTTCTTCGCTTTGAGCTTATTTTCCACCTTTACCATACTTTCTAGCGTATCTGATTTCAGCATTTCAACTGTGGCATTGCGCACTTGCATAAAAGCGGCACGCACACTACATGTATTTTCATCCTCGCATTCGTCACACGATTCGTAAAACTTATGCGTGGCACAGGGGACGGCAGCAATGGCACCATCGAATAAGCGAACTACTTCGGCCAGGTTTACATCGGCAGGAGCTCTGCGCAAGGTGTATCCCCCGCCTTTACCCTGTTTACTTCCTAAAATGCCAGCTCGTTTTAAATCCAATAAAATGGCTTCTAAAAATTTCTTTGGAATATTACAAGCTGCAGAAATATCCTTGATGAGGTATTTCTCTTCGGGATCTTTGGCCATGTGCACCAGTGCATGGATGGCGTATTTACATTTCTTTGATAGCATAACCGCGTCAATTTAGTAATTTACAGAGTATGAAGTGTGATTTGATGGGCAGCTTTGGTGCTATCTTTTCATCCCTTAATTTTGAATACCTCTTTTATTAAACTTACAGAGGTAGCTGCGGGGTAGAGCATCCCGACCGAAGTCGGGAAGATCGTGGTTCAATTCCCATTCTCGGCTTTTGAGATAAAAGGAAATGAGTATAATGGTTTCAATAATAAAAATTGCCGAGGTAGCTCCGGGGTAGAGCATCCCGACCGAAGTCGGGAAGATCGTGGTTCAATTCCCATTCTCGGCTTTTGAGATAAAAGGAAATGAGTATAATGGTTTCAATAATAAAAATTGCCGAGGTAGCTCAGGGGTAGAGCAGCTGATTCGTAATCAGCAGGTCGTGGGTTCAATTCCCATTCTCGGCTCAAAATGAATATGATTAAACTTTTAGTAATTGGGTTTGGAGGTTTTTTAGGAAGCATACTCCGTTATACAGTCGGCAAATCGGTTGATGGAAAATTTAATTCCTCGTTTCCATGGGGAACCCTGACTATCAACATTGTCGGCTCCTTTATTATTGGGTTTGTCTACATGCTAGCCATGCGGAAGACTGGCATTACAGAAAACTGGAGATTGTTTCTTGGTGCAGGTTTCTGTGGAGGTTTTACGACCTTCTCTGCTTTTGCCTGGGAGAATGTTAATTTACTCGATCAAAAATTAATCGGAACGTCATTGATTTATATAAGTGCAAGTATCATTCTTGGTTTACTGACTGTTGTTGCCGGAGGCTGGGTCAGTCGTTTTTTATAAAGCCTTTGTTAAATCTTTAAAGCTTGTTACTTTTGTCGCCCTTGTAACACACGCACACGAAATGCCCAGGTGGTGAAATTGGTAGACATGCTACTTTGAGGTGGTAGTGCCTTAACCGGTGTGCAGGTTCGAGTCCTGTCCTGGGCACAGTGAAAGTTAAATACTAATGGTGATTCACCATTAGTATTTAATGAGTAACACAAACAAATGCCGAAGTGGTGAAATTGGTAGACACGCACGTTTCAGAGGCGTGTGGCGCAAGCTGTGAGGGTTCGAGTCCCTTCTTCGGCACATCATTTAGAATACATCCTTTCTGTTAAGGCAAACGCACTCAGTGCTCCGCTCCCTACTGAAGATCAGAACTTGTCTCTTCGTTAACATTCAAGGATTGACGATTGCTATTTTGTGTTCCGATTCTTTTTTCAAAGAATTATTAACTTACCTGCTCAATGTGCTGTGTATACATAGTGTCATTGAAGTAAAACCCTTAATTCTCTTACTAAAATGCAAAAGAATACCCTCCTAATTCTACTGCTGAGTGTTGCTTTCCATTTTTCAAACGCTCAAAGTTCTGTTGCAATCGGATCAAATACACCCAATCCCAAGGCGGTTTTATGGCTCAATACACCTGGAGGGCAAGGTCTTCTTCTTCCATCCATTACTACCTCCTCCCGAACTGGAATGGCGTTGAATAATTCAACCGAAAAAGGGATGTTGGTTTATGACAATCAGTTGGACGAAATTTTCTTTTGGAATGGATCAAGCTGGATTCAGGCCATTGGTGGAGGTGGAGTAGAGGTAGATGGAATTGTAGGAAACGAAGTAACAAAAGTTACGACCGACCGAGGTCTTGTGCTTACCGGAGCAGGCACTGCTGCCAGCCCCCTTTCCGTTGGTTTGATGGATGGAACCGTTGATCAACAAGTTTTAAAATGGAACAATACAACTAAGAAATGGGAGCTTGGAACAGTTGCCGGAACAACTTTTACAGCAGGAACCGGTATTCAAATTTCAGGTACGACTATTAACAATACAGGAGATACTGATGCAACGAATGACATAACTACTGCATCAACAGCGGCAGGAGATATAACCGGACTTTTCTCCAACTTACAAATTGCGCCAACTACAGTAACAACAACTGAGTTGGGGAATAATGCTGTAACTACTTTAAAAATTACTGATGATGCCGTAACGGTTGCTAAGATTGGAACGGCTGGTGTAACCGATGCGCTTAAGGTAATGACAACCGATGCCAGCGGAAATCCACAATGGTCGCTCGCCACTACAAGTGGAGATATGCTTAAGTCTACCTATGATGCAAATGGAAATAACATTGTCGATGCAGCAGAGACCGTAAACTATCCTTCACAGACGGCCAAGTTTGTATTGGCTGCGCCCAATGGCAGTGCAGGTATTCCGTCTTTTAGAGCAATGGTTGCTTCTGATATTTCTTCAGGTGTATTTCCCATTGCACAAGGTGGTACCGGACTATCAACCGTACCAACAAATGGACAGTTACCAATCGGTAACGGTACGGGTTACACATTAGCGGGTTTGACATCTGGTACAGGCATTACAGTTACTCCAGGAGCGGGTAGTATTTCAGTAGCTACGTCTGGAAACTTTGGTGCTCAAAATTTATCAACGACAGGAACGTTAAGTGCAACAGGAGCAACAACTCTCGGAAATTTAAGCGGTACCGGAACTCGCATGGTTGTAGCCAATGCAACTGGAGTGCTGAGTACGCAAGCAGTACCGTCAACCTTTAGTACCCTTAATACAATTCCAAAAGGTGATGGTGCAGGACTCACGGCCTCCTCCATTACAGATGATGGGTCTCTCGTTACAATAACAGCGGTCTCACCAACATTCCGGCTTTCTAGTACTAGTGGTACGAGTACAAGTGCTGCATCGGCATTAGAGTTTACCAATGCGATTAACGGAACTATCGGTAGCATTTCCGATACAGGCTCAAGCGACCATCTTCAAATATCGTCCTTCTCACAAGGCATTTTGTTTAACACTAACTTTGCCAACCGCATGGCCATTGATAATGCGGGAAACGTAGGTATTGGAACAATCACACCGCTCTATCCATTGGATATAAAAACACCATTGTCAGTTTCTGCGTACGGTCTAAATCACACAGATGGTGATGTAGTGATGTCTACCTATGTTGGAAATGGCGGTGTTGTAGGAGGATCAATTGGAACGCAGTCCAATCACCCCTTCTTTATTTATACTAACAACTCGGGGGCAAAGCTAACAGTTTTACCAACGGGGGATATTGGCATAGGCACAACAGCCCCTACAACAAAATTGGAAGTTAATGGTTATACAAAGCTTGGTTCTTCAGCACCTGCAATTAAAACAGCGCTTTTAACAGGTACTACCGCGAGTACTGAAAGCGGTTTAGCCACTCTTTCATTTGCTGGAATTACTACCCGGGATAAAATAATTTCCGTAACGGTAATGGTAGATTGGAGCGGTTCAGGTAGTGATTGGATACAACCTAATTGGGTTAACACTTCTGGTTTTTATTTTAATTGGTTGATTAATACTACAACGGATCTGGTTGTTGTAAATCAGCTAAATAATTCTGCTGTGCCACCTCAACGGTCAAATTCAATATTGAATAGAGCAATCAGAGCTTACATAACTTATATCCCTTAAATCAGGGATGCGTAAATCTTTTAAGAGCAACTTACAGGAGAAAAACAGGGAAGCCACAATAAACAGACTGAATTAAAAGAAAATAATTCCTAACTTTCATTTCTATGAAAAAGGCTTTAATCGTGATGGGCTTGCTGGGCTTAGCGGAGATCAGTTGTGCCCAAATTGTAACAACCTCGAGCTCACAGCTTTCAACCACTTCTGGTTCAGAGATTGCTATTAAGACTACAGGCAATGTTACGATTGCACAGGATGTGTCCAACGCAAAGGTTGATCTTGAATTATTTGGTACGGCTCAAACCATAAGCGAAAACCTAATCCTCAGAAAACTCACCTTGTCAGGCTTGGGCGATAAAACCATCAGTAAGAACTTAACCATAACCGAAAGTATCAACTTCGCATTAGGCGTTTTGAAACCTTCGGCTTCATCAAAAATTTTATACTCCGGTTCCATTGATGGAATCATAGGGGGAAGCGATAATTCCTATGTTGACGGATTCTTTTTTAATCAAACTAAAGGAGCGCAACTTTTTCCAGTAGGTGCATCAATTCTTGGCTATGCACCAGCGACAATAATTAGAAGTGAAAGTCAAGATGAAATCGGGATTCAGGTAGTTAACCAGTCACCCAGTTTTATTGCAGACACAGATTCGGATGTGAAGAAATTAGACAATACCCACTACTGGGAAGTAAACACGACCAACGTTGCAGATATTTCTTCTTTGGTAAAACTTAGTTTAAAAGGAGTTGATCCAACCCTTGCTTTTGGCGACAGCATTACCTTGTCGGTTGTACAAGCAGACAATCTTGGTGGAGTGGTAGAGGGTTTAGGTGGTACCGATACAAACGAAGATGTTACTAGCACAAGAGATTTTACAAAAGCTTTTTTAGGCGTAGGGGCGTCCAAAGAATTAACAGTTACTGTTATTGATGTTATAACTCCGGGGCAAGACGGACATAATGATTATCTTAATATACTGCACATCGATAAATTTGAAATCCGAAAAGTAAAATTGCTTGATCGATATGGCCTCCTTATTAAGGAATGGCCAGAGTATGTAAACGGAGCTGCGAATGGATATGATTTTAACAGACTTAGTTCGGGAAATTATATCTGCATTGTGGAATATGGAAATCCAGATTCGGGTACCAAATCAATTCAGCAAATGGTGTCCGTCATCAAATATTAAACAGCGCTGCGTATGAAAAGAACTCTACTCCTTTTACCATTAGCTGTTTTACTCTTCTTTGTTTCTGAGCTTCGGGCACAGGACATCCCCTTGTTTAGTCAAAAGCTTACCAATTCATTTGTTTACAACCCATCATTAGCTGGCCTTACCTACGGATCGTTAACCTATTCGTATAAACAAAACTATTCAGGTGTAAATGGTGCTCCCAAAAATCACTTCATCAGCATCCATACCCCTTTAGGTAATCATAAGTTTGGTGTTGGAGCCAATTTTTTTCAGGAGGATGTTACCTTCCTGAGTAATCGTTACGCCTCTGCTGCCTTTGCCTATCACCTTCGGTTTGATAAGTTCACCACGCTTTCAATGGGTGTTTCGGGTGAATATAATTCCATCGGATTAAATGGATCTTCGAACAGTCCTGATCTTCAAAATGATGAGATCTACCAAAGATTGCAGAAAGGAAGATCAAACAGCGTTGATTTTTCGTTTGGTATGCATTTTCAAAACCGCTACTTAAAAGGAGGTATTGCGGCCAACCGATTAGCGTCAACCTGGAAAACAGACAGCTCTTCTTTAAATCTTACTAATTTTTATTCCAGCTTTGTTCAAGGCTTAATTCCTATTCGTGGAGGTGAAGATTTACTGGAGCCATATGTTGCATTCAGAAAAATGTCGGATATTAATAATACCCTTGACTTGGGATTATTTTACACCTACAACGATAAGATTACAGCTGGTGTATCCATGCGAAGTGGGAAAGTATTAAGTGCCACACTTGCCTTTCGTCCGTCAAAATATTTAATGGTTGGTCTTTCCCGAGAATCGATTACCAGTAATGTTGGTGGATTTGTTGGAGCAGCGTATGAGTTTACGCTTCGCTATGATTTTAATAATGAAAGTTATAAAGAACGTTTCCGTTCTGATTATAAATCCGCACTATCCTATCGCAGAAAGACATTGAGTGGACCCGTTGGAAAAGTAGGAGGGAGATCTCCTCAACAACTGCATCGAAAACAAAAGAAGATTGCACCTTATTCTCCCAACAAGCGCTATCAAAATATTAAGAAACTTGGCGTAAAGACCAGCTCACCATCTAAAAAGTTTAATGCGCAAAAACGTAAACGAGCAAGCTACAAACGAAATGTTAAGAAAAGAAGGCGTCACTAAATGTGGGTACGAAATTTTTAACAGCACATTGTTGAAAGTAAGTTTTTTGATTGGGTAGCTTATTAAAAAAGTATTTAAAGAAAATTAACTGTATAGTTTATGAAAGTATTAATCTCAGCAATGTTATTGACCATTTCAATGACACTTGTCCAGCTTCAGGCCAATGCTCAGAATTCTTCTGTTGCCATTGGCGATGCTACACCAAAATCAAATGCCGTATTATATTTAAAATCGCCTGGTGGTAATCAAGGATTGATTATCCCAATAGTAAATAGCACTGGTAGTTTTGGTGAGGCCGGTATGATTGTATATAATAGTGCAGATCAGAAAGTATACTATCACAATGGAACCGCTTGGACTGCCGTGGGTAGCGGATCGGGTGGAGGTAATACTTATTCATTGAGCATTTCGGGAAACAACTTGTTGCTTAAGGATGCAACTTCAACCGTTAGTACGGTTCCGATTGCCGCTACTGCTCCCTCTGCAGCCAATCAAATTTTAACATGGGATGGTTCTAAATGGGTGGCAACCTCCTTTACACAAGATGCAGCAAATGTTAATGGCGCTATAACAGTGAATGGCTTAAAAGGAAAAGCAATACCAGCTCTGCCGTCTTCAACGCAAGCCCTTGTGTACAATGGAACAGCATGGGTTTTTCAAGCATTAACTGGTGCAGGCACTGTAACAAGTGTTGCCACTGGAACGGGTCTCACTGGTGGACCAATTACTACCACAGGAACTATCGGTGTTGATGTGGGGACTACCGCTGGCAAGATTGTTCAATTGGATGGAACAGGGAAACTTCCTGCTGTAGATGGTTCACAACTTATCAATTTACCTTCGGGGGCAGGCGACATCACCGCAGTAACAGCGGGAACAGGATTAACAGGAGGTGCAACAACAGGTGCTGCCACATTGAATGTTGATGTAGGAACAGCAGCTAATAAAATTGTACAACTTGATG
>JBDTTT010000131.1:0-15390 GCA_039930485.1 Chryseolinea sp. | reverse complement strand
CCATTGATAATTATACAGGTGTAAGCTATACTAATGGAAGGGTAAATTCTGTTGAAGGACCTTGGGTATTCACTTTATCCAAGTAAGTCGCACTACGTCAATATTTAAAGGCCTCAATAGAGGCCTTTTTTATTTTAACACCACCAAGGTAATTCCATCTCCTCCTCTATCAGCATGCTCATCTTTTATAGAGGCTACTTCTTTATATCTCTTCAAATGATCGCGAATCACTTTGCGTAAAACTCCCTCCCCTTTTCCATGAAGAATTCTTAGCTCCCCTTGGCTTAAAAGAATGGCAGTATCAATAAACTGTTCGAGGATACCAATAATTTCATCTACCCGTTTTCCACGAACATCCAGCGATGGATTAAAACTGATGCGCTTTTCCAATACATTAATGCCTGCTGATTTTAAGCGTGTATTGATTTCTTTTTCAACGGCTGTGGTAATCTTTTCAAGCTTCTCAAGCTTCGTTAGTGATTTAATCTCACCAAACTGAACGGTAGCATTTTTACCTTGTATGGTAAGAATAAATCCACTGCTATCCTGACCAATGATGCGAACACGATCACCTTCTTTAAAATGTACGGGTGGCTTGGGTTCTACTTTTGGCTTTTCTCCTACACGCTCAGTCAATGATCTCAGATTTTCACGAACCTTAATGGTTTCCTTTTTCTCTGCCTTGTTTTCACGAATGTGCCGAATGGTCTTTTCAATTTCCTTATTGGTCGACTTCAATAAATTTGAGGCTTCTTCTTTCGCTTTGGTAATGATTTCTTTTTTGCGCGTCTCTAAATCCGTTGATAGGTTTTGATATTTGTCAAGGGCTTGTCTGAGTTCGACATCGCGCTTCTCCATGCGCTTTACTTTCTCACTTAGTTCTTGTCGCTCACGCTCAAGGGATCGAACCAGCGTTTCAAAGCCAGCCAGGTCTTTACCAACTAATTTCTCGGCTTGAAGTAATGTTTGTTGAGGAAGGCCTGTCTTGCGCGCAATCTCCAGTGCAAACGAACTTCCAGGCTTGCCTATATCAAGTATGTAAAGCGGTTCTAATTTCAGATCATCAAAACGCATCGCTGCATTGCGGATTCCCTGATGCTGCCCGGCATAGAGTTTTAAATTATAGTAATGCGTTGTCGCGATGCCCCATACTCTTTTCTTCACCAGAAAATCAAGAATGGATTCTGCGATAGCGCCACCAAAATTCGGATCGGTGCCCGATCCTAGTTCGTCCATCAAAACCAACGATCGATCTGAAGCCGATTGCATGAACACGTTCATATTGCGCAAGTGACTGCTATACGTACTCAGATCATTCTCGATGGATTGCTGATCACCAATGTCCAGGAATATATCGTGAAAGATTCCAACGCGTGATCGATCTGATACCGGAATTAACAAACCGCATTGCACCATGTATTGAATCAGCCCAACCGTTTTCAGACAAACTGATTTACCCCCGGCATTGGGTCCGGAGACCAATAGCATCCTGTCTTGTGGATTCAGTTCTACCGAAAGCGGAATAACATCACGCTTACCTTTCAAACTTAAATACAACAAAGGATGCCTGGCATTATACCATGTCAATTCCGGCTTATGTTCTAATATGGGTAAGTCTGCATTGATCTCGACTGAAAACTTAGCCTTCGCCCGGATAAAATCAAGCTGAGCTAAAAATTGAAAAGCAGTTTGTAGAACCGGAAGTTCCAGTCGTAAGGCATCCGTCAGTTCTTTTAAAATTCGAATGACCTCTCGCTTCTCGGCATGCTCAAGATCACGAATTTCATTGTTCGCATCTAACATTTCAGTCGGCTCTAAAAAAACAGTTTGACCTGTTGCTGATTCATCGAGAATAAATCCTTTGAGTCTGCGCTTGTTCTCGGCCAGAATGGGTATTACCAGTCTTCCATCACGAATGGTAGGCAATGCACCTTCCGGTACCCACTTCTCTTCCACTGCATTTCTAAAAATCTGATCGGCCAGTTTGCGCAGTCGAATTTGTTCATCGCGTAATTTCTTCCGAACCTGACCTAACGTAGGACTGGCAGAATCCTTCACCTGAGATTTGTCGTCAATCTTTGTAAGAATGAGTTGACGAAGGTTATTTGTAATGGCAACAGGTTCTGCAAGTCGATACAGTTCCGGATAAATTTCCTTTGCCTTATCTAAAAATTGTTTGCACGATTGAATCGTCTCTAATGCATAGGCAAATTTCAAAAACTCATCCGCTTCCAGCCAGTTACCTTCCAGCCGTATTCGTTGAAACCAATCGGATGGGTCATAAAAATGTTGGGCTGGAAAAGTCTCTGCCTTTTCTAATATCTGTCGGAACTCTAAATTTTGCTTTAGAAGAATGGCAATAAAATCAGTGTTAACACTGAAAGCCATTCGATCGACCCACGCTTCACCAGCAGTGGAAAGACAATACTGTTTTAATTTCGCCCGGATTTGATCAAACCCAAGTTTCTCTTCAAATACACCAGGGTAAATCATGGTGCGACAGGCTTGGAAATTACCCGTTGCTCGCGAAGGTTTAACGAATCAACCAAAGCACTGTAAATCTTCTCCAGCTCTTTTGGGTGAGCCAAATAATAATCAAATGATTTTTTCAACACTGAATCCTGCACATTTTTAGTCTCCAACACTTTCGCGTTCAGTTTCTTAAAAAGAAATTCACCAGAATCACGAGGAAGGCTTAGCCGCTCAATCTTTTGCTCAGCAACATAAACGTCAATAAGGGTACTCACCATTTCAGGTTGACTTAGTATTCGTCCCTGTGGGTCCTTTTTTGCTCCGCACGACAGGCCGGAAAAGAAAAGGACAAAAAAAATAAAATAATGTATAAACCGCTTCACGATACATATTGGCCTTACGCCATTTTAGGGAGGCAAAATACTCATATTTGTTCTATTTTAGCGCTTGAGCGGGTTAATGGTAAATAGTTAATTGTTAATGGTAAAGACACACACCATTATGAACACCAATTAATCGATAACCATTAACTGATAACTGATAACTGAATTGAAGGAGCTTCTTAAGAAATTACGCAAATACGAAATCCAGATCCGCAAGGTGATTAACAGTCACATGCAGGGCGACTTCCATTCCATCTTTAAAGGATCGGGACTGGAATTTGACGATGTACGTCCTTACCAGTATGGAGATGATATTCGCACTATCGATTGGAACGTATCGGCCAAAGGGCATGGCATGTTTGTAAAAACCTTTAAGGAGGAAAAAGAGCAAACTGTCTTTTTTATTTTGGATGTAAGTGCCTCCGAAGATATTGGAAGCGAGGGCCGCACAAAGGGCGATATCGGAAAAGAAATCTGCGGTGTGCTGGCGCTCTCTGCGGCCAAAGAGTCCAGCCATTTGGGATTGATTTGTTTTTCGGATGTAAAGGAAAAATACATAAAGCCTACTAAGGGACATTCTCAGGCGTATGAAATCATCAGTACCATTACGAAGCTTCAGCCAAAATCTTTAAAAACCAACCTCACTAAAGCCCTTGCCTTCTCATTGAATGCCATCAAGCGAAGAAGTGTAGTTATTTTAATCTCCGACTTTATTGATGAAGGTTATTTTCAAAACCTGAAAGCATTGGCGCGCAGACATGACCTCGTTGTCATTCATGTAAGTGACAAACGCGAAACACGGTTGCCTAAATTGGGGATTGTTCCGATACTGGATAAAGAATCACAGAAGACCTTATGGATTAATACATCGTTTGGTGACTTTCGAAAGAAAATAAGTACACATCACGATGAACGAAAAAAAGAACTGGCTACCTTCAGCCGTAAACACGAAATCAATTTTATTTCGTTGGATACGGATGAAGATTATGTGCCCAAACTTTTAAGATTATTTAAAGTCAGAAACAGATCGTTGAAAACGACCTAAGAGATGAGAGTGATGCGTTTATTTTTGACTTTATTTCTTTTCATGCTGGTAAGCATCACATCTGTGTATGCGCAAGATGTAGTGGTGAGAAGTGGTTTCTTTTCGGATAGTTTAAAAATTGGTGAGCCTTCCGGTTTTTATTTATCGGCTACCTATCCCAGCAACGCCAATGTTCTATTCCCTGACTCAAGCTATAATTTTGCACCGTTTGAGTTTAATCGAAAAAAATACTTCCCTACAGAAACGACCAATGGAAAAAGTTATGACAGTGTGGTGTATTATCTGTCTACTTTTGAGCTTGAGGATATTCAATCCCTTAGTCTTCCCATCTTTCAACTCAATCCGCAAGACTGTACAGCTTTCGAATCCAATCCAGACACGATTCGATTAATTTTAACGGCAACTGATATTCCGGATACCGTTTCTCTTCAAACGCTTCCGCTGAAACAAAGTCTGGCCTACGAGAATGTTCCCTACGATTTTAATTATCCTATTTTGCTTTTGGTGCTTTCTATTCTTGTTGTTGTGCTTGCACTGATTTACTTCTTCTTTGGTAAGAAAATCAGAAAACACTTCCGATTGAAGCGCATGTTAAAAGCGCATCAACAATTTATAGAAACATTCTCATCAAACATTGAAACAGTTCGCACAGCTTTCTCTCCTGCTTCAACAGAGAGTACGGTTTCATTTTGGAAAAAATACATGGAACAATTAGAAGCGAGGCCGTATACAAAGTTGACAACAAAAGAAATGGTGCGCATCCAAAAAGATGAAGGGCTGGCAAAAAATTTAAGGACTATTGATGGTGCCATCTATGGACACAATACGGCTGTGGTTGAATCGTTGCAAAGTCTGAAGTCGTTTGCTGATGAACGCTTTACTAAAAAACTGGAGGAACTGAAACATGGATAGCAATTCAAATCCGTGGTACTACCTGGAGTGGTTTATGCCCTCCACAATTCGCGCTTTTTCGTGGGAGAATAAAGTCTTTCTGTATATACTAATAGCGGTACCCATTCTATTCTTAGTTCGGTGGTTTACGCGTTATCGGTTCAATCAAAAATTACCGGTTGCCGTTACACAAAAAGATTTGAGAGTATCGGCAGTCAATTTGGTTCGATTTGTTCCTGAAGTTTTTCTGATGCTGGTGTTGATGCTGGTCTTAACAGCACTTGCGCGTCCACAATTATCAAACGAAAAAACAACACAATGGACAGAAGGAATTGATATCATGCTGGCAATGGATATTTCGAAATCCATGGAGATAGAAGATTTTGTTCCCAACCGATTGGAAGCCGCCAAAAAAGTAGCCCTTCAATTTGTTGATGGACGTGTACAAGACCGCATCGGACTAGTTGTATTTGCTGGTGACGCATTCTCACTTTCTCCACTCACCACTGATTACGACTTATTAAAATCCTATTTAAAGGATATTAGTTTCGATATGATTGAGACACCACGCACTGCCATTGGTAGTGCCATGGCCGTTGTAACAAATCGCATGAGAGAATCCGAGTCAAAATCAAAAGTATGTATTCTGTTAAGTGATGGAGAAAATACGGGTGGCAATATTGATCCCATTACAGCAGCCGAACTCGCAGCAGCTTACAATATTAAAATCTACACCATTATTGTTGGTCGCGAAGGACGTGTGCCCATGGGCACAGACTTTTTTGGCAACACTCAATATTTTGAAAACACCGTAAATGAAACCACAATGCGAAAACTTGCGGACATTGGTGGTGGAGAATTTTTCCGGGCAACTGACAATAAAGCTCTTGTAACTGTGTTCAAAAAGATCGATCAATACGAAAAAGCTGAGATCAAAGAAACACGCTTCAAAGACACTTCTGATTTTTATTGGGTATACCTTCAATGGGCGGTTGCTTTCTTCCTGATGTGGCTGATGCTGAAGTCTACGTTTATGAGTAATGTGCTTCAGGACTGAGAAGGCAGAGAAGAGTTAATGGTTAATCGTGAGTGTGAGATTTGGGTGCGTTAAGTTCAGAATGTTTACAATACTCAACATTAAAATTTGAGAACTGTAAAGCCAAGATGCCCTACAATTGTTAGTCCTTTTAACAATTAACTATTAACCATTAACTAATCCTGAAAATCCCACCCTCTCTAAATAAACCTTTAAGACTTCTTAATTCTCCACTATTCATAGGTTTCTACCCTTCGCTCTGTATAGGTGTTATACTACCTTTTTGGGGTGTTTCTGTTACTGCCTTGTTACTGCAAAATATCACTGAGGTTACTTGAAAGTTCATGAACCTGACTCTTTCGAAAGCGATGTTATAAACTTGCTTTCAGAAGATCGGGGATGTTAAACCCTTTTAAACAAAAGTAACATGTCAGTAAAATTGAGAGAAAAAATGTTGGCAAACGGACACGCGTCTTTTTACCTCGATATTTATCATAACAAGGTGAGATGGTATGAGTTTCTCAGCATTCATATCAACCGAAAGAAGCCCTCCGAAGAAGACAAGGAAAAGAAGCGACTTGCTACGGAGATCAGATCAAGGCGAGAGCATGAACTAATCGTAGAGGACAATGGACTGATTGACAAAAAAAGGAAACTGGCAGATTTTAAAGAGTTCTTAAAAGCACATCTGAATTCCAAAACACCCAATCATTTATCCACAGCAACTCTTTACCAGTTAAATGAATTTGTGGGGAAACGTGCTCTTCCTATCGCAAGTATAACAACAGAATGGATGAAAGATTTTGAAAATTTTTTACTAAAATCTGTAAGCAACAATACTGCCTTATGCTATCTCAAGAATATCAATGGAGCCTTGAACGAATTGGTGCGCAAGCAGGTCATCCATCGCAACCCCTGGCATGGTGTTCCTAAACATGAGCGTTTACAAAAGAAAGATATTATGCGTACCGCCTGGTCATTGGGACAACTACAACTGCTTGCCAATACATCGTGTAAAATAGAACCTCAGTTTAAGCAAGCTTATTTCTTTGCATGCTTCACTGGATTACGCTGGAGTGATGTTAATGGCTTGGTGTGGACTAACATAATCAGGAAGACGATCAACGAGCAGGAAGAGTGGTTCATTTACTTCGAGCAGCAAAAGACAGAGGCCGTTGAGTATTTTCCTTTATCTGATCAGGCAGTAGAGATTTTGAAAGCACAAAAAGCTTTGGATGATAAAAGCATATATGTTTTCCCACGGGTAAAAGAGACTGATCATAAAAATAAACCTGTTCAAAGCAGGGTTGACTATGCACTCAAGAAATGGGCAAAGGCTGCCGGTCTTGATGATAAGAAAATGAAGTTTCACACAGGTAGACATACCTATGCTACAAACTTGCTAGAGCTAACTAATGGCGACCTTTACACGGTATCAAAGCTATTGGGTCATAAGAGTATCCTGACAACACAGATCTATGCTCACGTTAGGGACCGCATGAAACAAGTGGCCGTTAAATCGTTACCCAAACTCAATCTTGAATTTGCACATCAGCAGGATATTTCCAAGTAACAGGTGATTCTCGAATTTAAAGTCAGGCAAAAGCGAATTTTGCCTGACTTTTTTTAACGCTAAAATTGTGCATTAAGTCTATGTTCACGTTATAAAAACAATAACTTATCTTATATCAAGATAACCCCAGTAAGAATTATGAAATTCAATCAACATTTTGAAGTGTATTTAAACTTTATTAGCAGCCACGAGCATCAATCTCAACCCGAAGAAGTTTATAAAAGGGAATATGAGCCCTTGGTTTCATTGATGCTTATTAGTGAGGATATTTTTCTATTCGAAGAAGACCTGATAAGCAAATTTGGCAACCGTCCTATTTCCGAAATCCTGGATGAGAACCTTGGCTATGTTCCCGGAATACACCAACCAAATCCCAAGAAAGATGGCAAGTTTTACCGTGCCTATTACGATACGTGGATGCCTTTATCAATTGAGCCTCGAAATCCATACTACGATCATTTTTTAGGATACCTACTCAAACATATTGATCTATTAAAAATAGATCAATGCCTGGACTATCAGTTGGAAAAGTACCACAACAATAACATCACAACTTTCTCTCGCTTGTTAGTACTCATGCTGCGTAAATTTTCAGGGAGTCTTATTCCAGAGAAAACAGTTGTCACCGTACAAGAGTGGATCGCAATAAAGACAGAGCAACAAAAAAGCGATCAAGAAAACATAAGCAATTCAGATTATGCCAGAAAAAAGAATGGAAAAATCAATCGTAGAGCGGAGGATAACATAACATCCCTTAACCGTGAACAGACGATCTTGTTGATTCAGTATCTGAAAGAAGCCGGAGTTTTTTTGAAAGACGAATACCTTACGGATGCTGATGCTGGAAAAGCTTTCGAACTACTTACTGGATTTAGTCAGAACACCTTGCGTCAAGACCTAGGCAAATTCTATCAATTCCAAAGCAAGGATAATCTACATAAGCTTCACCAACTATTTTCACAGTTGATTCAACAGATTGATAAGCAATCGAAGTGAAAATAAACTAACAGAATTGGGTTACTTGACAGTTCATGAACCCGACAATGAGATAATGAATGTATGATCTTTATAGAACACTATAAAGATTTTATTTTATGACACATTCGTTTTTATTGAGCCTGAATGAGGCGGAGTTCAAAGCTTTCTTACGGGAAGCCTTGACAGAGATTTTGCGGGAGGTGAAGCACAAGGCCGAAGCGAACATACCTGACATCCTCAATGTATCAGAGGCGGCAGCATTTCTGAAGCTGCAAATATCCACCCTTTACGAAAAGACGGCCACTAGACTGATTCCTCACTTCAAGAAGGGCAACAGGTTATACTTCTACAGGAAAGACCTGGAGGATTGGCTGCGTGAAGGTCGCGTAAAAACTCAACGAGAGCTTCAGAGTGATGCCTCTACATTCACCATGAGTAAGCAGTATAGGTAAAATTCAAAAATCTTATTTCTGCGTTATCGTAAAATACGGGAGGTCGCAACTGTATTTTACGATAAGTATAAGGTAGAAAACATTTCAGAAAAACTAACACTTCATAGTTATGGACCAGCCATTAGAAAAGAGTTCAGTAAAACCACCCGAAGCGGTAAAGAAACCAGAATCACAAAAGCTCCAGGCACCTTCTGGTTTTGCGGAAGAACTATCAAAGTATCCCTCCGCTATGGATGGTCTTCTGAAATTTCTTTGTCATCCTTTTATATTGTTGGGAGGCATTATGGTAGCAATCTATTTCCTCTACAAAACCAAGCAATCAGGAAGCATTGATTCGGAGAATGCGAAACTACTTGATACCAACAAAGAGTTACGCGTAGAGATTAAGACTTTGAGGAAAGAGAACAAAAACCTTAAAGACCAGCTGGGACTGTCAGATGATGAATATGATTATCCGGTGAGAGAGAGAAAATTAATAACTGCCGGAAAGAAGAAAATCAGTGTAGCACGTCTCGAATGAAACCCGTTATGAATTACCGTAAAATACTCATCCTCAAAATAGTTGAAATCAGGTTGGTTAACGCAAAATACGTTTCGCGAAATCCGTTACAGCGCACCTTTCAACAGTATTTTACGCTAACACATTCTGTTTTGACTTTATCGCTCTAGATGTTATGCAAAAGAACTGCGAATACTGTAGAAGTCTTTTTTCGTTTCAGCGAAGCACAAGAAAATATTGCTCTGATAACTGCAAGCAGATGGCTTATTTTTCCCGTAATGGATTTACTCCTGCTAATAGATCAATTATAAAAACACCAGTTACAAGTTATCTCGCGAATGATAGGGAATTCGTTACCGTAAAAGACGTAAAATACGCATCGCTCAATGGTGTTGAAAACGATAAAAACCATAATGATTTTACCGTAAATGAACGTGAACTTGAAAAAGTAATGGAGTATGCAAAGTGTTTGATCTGGAATCTCCTTCATTTATCAGAGCACCAACACATAGAGCGAGAGACTCTTCTTGAATTTACGGCCACATGGTCGCAGTTTGTTCGATGGCGTTCTTTCAAAAGAACAGAATTGCAGTTTGCTCATTATTCGCTGATGCTGGAGTTAGAAGGGAAACTCAACGCCCTGGTCAAAACACATAGGCAAAGTGACCTGATTGAAATTAGTCTCTCATCGCAGTTAAATGATCAGCTAAATAATAGTTTGGATGAAATGAAATATTTGAGGAACATCAAGTTTGATGAGATTCGATTTGACAGCAAATAACAGAAGCTAGTTAGAAGTTTAGGCTGGCCTTCTTTTCATTATATAAGGCCATAAATTGCAGAAGCAAACCTTCGTCTGTATATGAAATTTCAATAGCGTATTTAGTATCACTTATCTTTTGCACTCTGTTTGGATAACTTCGCTGGGCGACCAGCTAACCCAGCTTAATGCAAGCGTTTCAACTTTACCGTTATCTTTGCCTGCTGTCTTGGTTGCGCTTAGCCCAGGCGCATACTGAGGTTTCGATACTTAAGTCGATATTCAAGACCATCGAGCTTGTTGTTAAACTAATTTTTGGAGTTTTTTTTAAAATACTTGGGCATGAGGATTCACTGGAATCAAATATGTTCTCGAAATTTGATTGCTTTATAAAATTCACTATGTTTGAAAAAGAGCCCGTTTTAGGTATGTCATAAGCACTCCGTTGGAATGGCTATTCATTTAGTTATAGTTAGTAGAATTATAATAATTGCAATCAAATAAAACATCATTTCATATGTATCGTATTTCTGTGATTTTTTCAGTGCTTCTGTTTGTATTCAAATTGTCACTAGCACAGCATAAAGATGAATTAAAAAACTTTCCAAGCCCTAACGCTGCAAGCTTTTCAGTCTTTGGGCAAATACCAGTGAATAACTATACCGGTATACCAAATATATCAATTCCTTTAATGGAAGTTAAAGAGGGTGATATTTCAGTGCCTGTTGAACTAAGTTATCATTCTTCGAGTGTTCAGGTGAATAGTGTTCCTGGATGGACAGGTCTTGGCATGTCCTTACTTTGTGGTGGTGCAATAACAAGAGTACAACGTGGTTACCAGGATGAACACGAAGGTGGAGATCATCGAAAGTATGGATACTTATACAATTTCGACAAATTAGTTCCTTCAGATTGGTTCTCCCCAGCGAAGATAAAGCAATATTCTTATAACATGCTTTTTCCTGTTGGATCAAATGTGGATGCAATGGCCGATGAATTTCAATTCAACTTCCTGGGATATTCTGGTAAATTCATGTTAGGAGATGACGGACAATGGCATGTAAGCGGTAATGACAATATTAAAGTGATAGTTCCTGTTACTGACGGAATAGTGCACGCGGACCAAATTAGAGCGACTATTCGAAGTAAGTTAACCTCTACCTATTTGCAATCTCATAGCTATTTCTTTAATAAATTTACACTTGTTACGGCAGATGGGACATCGTACGAATTTGGAGGGGTTAATGCTACTGAATACTCTGTTCCCTATCGGACTCAACAAAGTAGTTATGTGGTTCCGACCAGTTGGTTTTTATCTAAAATAAAAAGCCCGAAAGGTAAAGAAATAAACTTCACGTATGAGCCCGGGGATTTCATTGCATCTCTTTCACAACAATATAGTTATACGCGGTACAACAGCGCTGGCGGATGGTTTAGTGCACTGAATCCGGGTTGCAGTGGAACAGCACCGAATTTGTCACGAGTTCCTGCAAACGGGTATTTGATTTTTCCGGTGTATTTAAGATACATTACAACATCCTATTCAACAATTGAATTTACCAGATCGATATCGCCTGGACTAAAGTATAGCAATTTTGATTTAGGGAGCGATGTTGTAGGATTTCCTCAGGTTGGCCAATTCACATATTTTAATGATCCATTGGTGGATATTAAATGGGCGAAACTTGACAGAATACGGGTCTTAAATCAAAATAGTCTTCCTGTTCAATTGTTCGAGTTTACGTATACATCGTCTCCACTGACAAGACTTAAGCTTCTATCTGTCACTGAACATATTAGCGGCCAATCCCAATCCCCGTTTACATTTAAATACGATCCCGAACCCTTGCCTGGCTTTTGCTCTGATCAAATTGATCATTGGGGATATTACAATGGTTTTGATGTCAATAGTTTTGTTGCCAACTCCATCGCAGAATGGATCAATCTTTATCCGACAGCAAGGTACCCAGATACAAATGGAAAGTTTATCCGGGCAGAATTACTTAGTAGAGTCGATTATCCTACGGGTGGCTATACGACTTTTGATTATGAGCCTCACAGCTACTCAACCGCTGTTGATAAAGATCGCACAACACTCCTTCCCTATGGTACCGATATGCCAGGAGGTGGCGCAAGAATTAAACGCATTTCATCTTATGAATCAGACGGAACGCAATTGCTAACTAAGGATTATTTTTATGTTAAAAATTATTTTGGACAAACTGACATTTCCGCACTAAGATCAAGCGGTGTTCTTGGAGGTTTAACCCAATATTATTGGCCAGGCTTTCACGGAAAGGATCTGGACGATGCCCAATTCACATACGATCTTTTTTCTTCAAATTCATTGTTACCGTCATTTATGAATGGTCAAGGAAGTCACATCGGTTATAGCGAAGTGGTTGAAAAAACAAGTGGCAATGGTTTCACAAAATATTTTCACAGTAATTTCGAGACAGGTGTTGATGGCTTTTCTCATGGAGACGAGCCTGCCCTTGGCAATACCGATATTGATAGGAGTGTCTATTCTCCTTTTACCAGTAAGTCATTGGAGCGAGGTCTGCCAATTTTAATCGAACGATATGATAAGACAAACTACAAGGTACAGTCAACAAAAATTAGCTACCAAGCTTCTAGCTCAGCGTTTGTTAAATCGCTTGAGTTAGAGCACTTGGATATTTGTTCGAGTCCAGTTACGAGGCAGAGTTTTTTTGGCACAGCTTTCAAAACATACATTTACAACTTTAATAAAGTCCGAGAAGAGACGACCGTTTTCGATTCAGATAGAGCTGGAATTGGAAATACAATTGTAATGCAATACCACTTTGATTTGAATAACTGCGTTGATCAGATTATACAAACGAACAGTGATGGTAAAGAGAAGAAAACCGAAATGCTATATCCCAGCCAAATCGACAATGGGTTAACGTTAGCCACTGATGCAGAAGCTCGAGCAATACAATTGATGGCCAGAACCGCTCACATGCTTAATTATCCTATCGAAACGACAGAGTTCTATGATGGAAAAGTTGTGCGGTCAAGTGTGCAGACATTCGTTGATCAAGCACCCATAATTGTTCCAAAGAATGTATATAAAACGGAAACTTCAAGCCCGGTTAGTAGTTATTCCAAAATTAAACTTACTGGGACTGGTGCCTCAGTACTTTTGTCACCAAATACGTTATGCAAATTAACTTCATCTTATAAATATGATGCCTTCGGAAATGTAACCCAAGTCACAGCTGAGAATGGCATTGTGACCGCCTTTGTTTGGGGATACAAACATTTATACCCAATCGCAAAAATTGAGAATGCTTCCTATCAGGAAGTCCTAACCGTCTTGACTCAGACAACAATTGATGCACTTAATACAAGTCCAGGTACGGATGATCAAGTGCGCCTAACTCTGCAGACGCTTCGAAGCAATGCCACTTTAAAAAAATCCCTGATCACAACGTATACCTATGAAAAAAATAATCCATTGATAGGGATGACTTCAGAGACTGATCCAAACAACAAAACTCAGTATTATGTTTATGATGTATTCAATCGGCTGAGGTTAGTCAAGGATAGTGATGGAAATATTATTAAAAAATATGAATACAACTATCAATTGAGGTAGGTAGTAATTAGTTAATACACATGTGCTCAAAAATATCATTTGACAATTCCTGCAAATAATAATTTATGAAATTTAGAATTATACTTTTTCTTTCAGGATTCCTTTTCCTCCATACTGTGACCAATGCTCAGACTGTTACCACCGTCACAGGAAGTTACTGCGTTGGAAGTCAGACTGTATTTGTCCTCGTTGGTTCTTCATGCAGTTCTTACAGTTGGTCGGTTTCATCTGGAACTAACGGAATAGATTATACCATAACCGGATCAAGCAATGCTCAAGCTTATCAAGTTAATTGGTTGAGGCCAATTTCCGGTAACGTCCGCTGTTCTTATGTTTGCAATGGGTCTTCAGGAGCGGCTTACTCTTCAAACTTTACTATTTCAAATAAAGTTGCACCATCTGTATCGATCAGTTCAAATGTTGGTACTACTGCATGCCAGGGTTCCAGCGTTACGTTTACGGCAACACCAACCAATGGTGGAACAAGCCCGAATTATAATTGGAGGATTAATGGAACCACCATTAGCAGTGGGTCCTCAAATACATTTGTACGAACTAATTTGGTAAATGGAGACATTGTAAGTGTGGTACTTTCTTCAAATTTTACGTGCTTAACAACTACGACGGCAACAAGTAATTCTCTCACGATGACTATTACACAACCTTCTCCAGTAACTGTAACGGTCACAGGCTCTTCAATAATTTGTAGTGCATCTTCTACGAACTCAAGCTTTGTGGCATCAGCAACAAATACCGGCAGTTCTCCTGTTTATACTTGGTATAAAAATGGAGGTCAAGTAACAGGAGCTTCGGGTCCGCCCCCTTATGTTTACGTGCCACAAACCGCCCTTGCAAATGGAGACAAGATTACATGTAAGGTAACCTCGAATGCCTCTTGTATTTCTGGAAATCCGGCAACATCTAACGAGTATGTAGTCTCTCTTACCACTTCTGTCACACCATCAGTAGGAATACCTATAACAAAGTTGGTATACTGTACTGGTGAAATTATGTCATTAACTGCTTCGAGTAGTTACCTGACAGGATCGTCAACATATTCCTGGAAATTGAATGGTACTCAATTTGCTACAACAAGTTCTACAACATTACCAGTGAGTACCGATATAAATGCAGTAAATACGTTTAGCCCTGGAGATGTAGTAACTGTTAGTGTCACTGGATTGACTGGAACTTGTTTGACGGCTACTACCGCTACGGGATCGACAAGTGGCGTTCCGTTTGTTATAGGCTCACCCCCAAGTGTAACAATAGATCCCTCAGGAAATTGGTCCATGAGTTCACAATCGACTATGGATATAACTGCAACATCCGGGCTTTCATATCAATGGAAACGGGATGGTCTCCCAATTAGCCCAGGTGGAAATGTTAATCCATATACCGCAACTATGTCTGGTGCATATACGGTTGTTGGAACTTCAAATGGTTGTTCAAGAGAATCTAACACTTTAAACCTAAGGAAAAACACCATACCCATTGCGAATGCAGGTCCAGACATAACGACAAATCCGGCTCAACCTCTTGTCATGGCTGGATCAGGAACGGATGATGATGGCTTGCTCAACAGTACAACAATATCTGGGCTTGGTCCGATATGGACTCAGATTTCAGGACCAACCACTGTTATTTTTGACAATATCCAGTCGTACACCCCTACGGTG
>JBDTTT010000130.1:0-15504 GCA_039930485.1 Chryseolinea sp. | reverse complement strand
TAAGGATGGTGATTTATATGTAGCTGAAGTAAGTCGCATCACAAAGTTTGCAGGCATCGAATCGAAGCTGAGCACACCTCCTGCACCTGTTGTGATCAATAAAGATTACCCAACTGAAACACATCACGGTTGGAAATACATTGCCTTTGGTCCTGATGGAAAGCTATATGTACCAGTGGGTGCACCTTGTAATATTTGTGAATCGAAAGATGAAGTTTATGCGAGCATCACTCGTATCAATTCCGATGGAAGTGGCCGCGAAGTATTTGCGAAAGGTGTTCGCAATTCTGTTGGCTTCACATGGCATCCTGATACCAAAGCCATTTGGTTTACTGACAATGGTCGTGACTCTATGGAAGGTGAAGACTTACCATCGTGTGAACTGAATACAGCACCAAAAGCCGGAATGCATTTCGGATATCCATATTGCCATGCAGGAGATGTTAAAGATCCAGAGTTTGGCAGCAAGCGTCCATGTTCTGATTTTGAAAAGCCAGCGGATAAACTTGGTGGTCACGTAGCGCCACTGGGATTGAAGTTTTATACTGGCTCAATGTTTCCGGGATCCTATAAGAATCAATTGTTTGTCGCTGAGCACGGTTCATGGGATCGCACACCAAAGAATGGTTATAATGTAACACTGGTGAAGCTAAATAATGGTGTAGTTTCAGGACATGAAGCATTTGCATCTGGTTGGTTAGATGAAGCAACACAAAAAGTATGGGGTCGCCCGGTGGATGTATTGATTTTACCAGATGGATCCATGTTGGTTTCAGATGATCAGGCAAATGTGATTTATAGAATTTCATATAAAGGATAATCTTTTCGTTATGGTTAGGTACATCAGGATTTTATTATTTCTTCTCGTTGGCGGTTTGATGATGAATCAAACGAGTTGGGCACAAGCAAGTGCTACTGATTTGGTTGTCGTAAAGAAAGTAGACTATACACCCATTAAGAATCAGGCGAACACCGGAACATGTTGGAGTTTCTCTGCTACATCGTTGGTGGAATCACAAACTATAAAAATTGGTTCAGGTGAAATCGATCTTTCTGAAATGTTTACCGTACGGAACATTTATACAGAGAAGGCAAGAAATTATATTCTTCGTCAGGGCACAGCTCAATTTGGTCCTGGTGGATTGGGGCATGATGTAATTCGTGGAATAGCTAATTATGGTGCTGTTCCGGAGAGTGTCTATTCCGGATTAGCATTAGGAGAAAGAAATCATGATCATTCCAAACTTGACTCAGAACTCAAGTTCTATTTGGATAGTCTTCTTAAAACGCGCCCGATTCCTGCCGATTGGATGAAAGGATTCCAATCCATTCTCGATGATCATCTTGGCAAGGCACCTGATGTATTTACATACAAAGAGAAGCAATACACGCCTAAGTCATTTGCAAAAGATGTACTTCACTTTAATGCAGATGATTATGTGAATGTAACGTCTTACACCCATCATCCATTTTATGCTCCCTTTATTTTAGAAGCACCGGATAATTTTCTGAACGGTTCATTTTACAACCTTCCGTTAGATGAGATGATCAGGTTAACGGAACGTGCTGTTGAGCTTGGCTATTCCGTTATGTGGGATGCAGATGTAAGCAATCCATACTTCAATCAGAGAGAGGGATATGCTATTCAGCGAAAAGCAAAAGAGAAACCAAGTGTGATTAACCCGGATGAAGAAGAGATGAAGTATGATCAGGAAATGCGCCAGGCGTTGTATGAGAACCTGACATCGCAGGATGATCATCTTATGCATTTGGTAGGGTTAGAGAAATCAAAAGGAGGGAAGAAGTTTTTTTTAGTGAAAAATTCATGGGGTGAGGTTGGTCCTTTTAAAGGATTGATCAACGTGTCTGAAACTTACTTTGCTATTAATACGGTAAGCTTGGTTATTCCAAAAGCAGCTTTTGATAATGCATTGAAGTTGAAGTTGGGTATTAAATAGTTTTAAGTTCAATATTTAAGGTTCAAAGTTACCTATCACTTGCGATTGGTTGAAAATACAAATTATAAATACCTAAGGTCTCTACATGCACCCAGTTCTCTTCGAAGTTTCCGGTATTCACGTTTACAGTTATGGTTTTATGATTGCGCTGGGAGCAATTGCTGGCGTAACCTACATGGCGACTCGTGGCAAAAAAGAATTTGGATTAACGTTCGATCAAGCTAATTCGCTCTTCCTTTTTATTTTTATTGCAGCTTTTGTTGGCGGTAAAGTGTTTTTGTTTTTTGAAGATGCATCTTATTATATCAGCAATCCAAAAAACCTTTTAACAGGCCGGGGCTTTGTGTTTTATGGCTCATTTCTCTTTGCCGTGCCCACCATGCTTTGGTTTTTCAGAAAGCACAAGTTGCCTACCTATGCCATGCTTGATGTTATGGCCATCACCACATGCTTAGTTCATATGTTTGGGAGAATAGGTTGTTTTCTTGCAGGTTGCTGCTACGGTAAGCAAACGAATTCCATTTTAGGTGTTACGTTTACAGACGAAGCATGCAGTGCCAAGCCATTGAATGAACCATTATTCCCGGCACAACTCTTTGAGGCATCCTATATTTTTCTGGTGATGCTGGTACTGCTTTACATTAGGGGAAGGAGAACCTTTTACGGCCAATTGTTTCTGCTCTATCTGATCTTGTACGCGATCGGAAGATTCGTACTGGAATATTTCAGGGGTGATTTGGGCCGTGGATTTATTATTGAGAATTACGTTTCTCATTCCCAATTGATAGCGTTGTTAATTGTTGTTGCAGTAGGCGTATTGTATAAGCGCTGGTCAATGCGCAATCGAATAGACCTTCATAAAAAACCTATTTGAAGTAAACTGACTGAAACGTTATCAATTTTGCTTCTCCCTGATACAGGGATAGTTCTTCACCCTTAATAATGTAGGTTTCAGCTTTCGATAAGGCCTTTGTGAAAAAGTCTTCGACATCCATTCGATCTGAGCAGAACATTTTGGTAGAGATGATGGTAAAGTGAATTTTATTTGCTTCGAGAGTAAAATTCCCCCCAATGTTATTGCAACCGGAAAATCCCTTCACTCTTTTTTCATTATCAATGGAGGTTAGAATCATGTGCACTTCCTTCGCATCTGCTGGGGTAACAAGAGGCTTGCCATTCATCTCAGACAACTTCCAGTAGGTGTTTTCAAGTGTGGCCGTGCTCACATCATTTTGGGTTGACTTGCATTGAAACAACGTTAGGATAACGAAGAGTAAGGGAATCTTATTCATGATATTGATCGATAGGATTCTTCATGTTCATTTAAGATGTCTTAAATGAACATGAAGATTTTTTTTCTATTGTTACAGTTCGCGAAGCCAGATGTTTCGGAAACCAACAAGGTTACCATGGTCTTGCAAACGAATTGGACCTTTTTCAGTTGGTTTATATACTGGTAGACCAATATATTCTGTCGGGCCCCAAAGGGCAATGTGATTCTGAACTAATACCCCATTGTGAACGATCGTTACATATGCCGGAATAATAACGCGACCTTCTTTATTGAAGCGGGCCGCTGTAAAGAAGATGTCATAATACTGCCACTCACCTGGTTTCTTACAAGCATTGGCTAACGGGATATGTTGCTTATATATAGAGCCAGCTTGACCGTTGGCATAGGTCTTGTTGTTGTAGTTGTCCAACACTTGAGCTTCGTAAAGGCCTTGTAAGAATATTCCACTGTTGCCGCGACCTTGTCCTGTTTTTGTTGGATCAACCTGAATAGGGGAGTGCCACTCAGCATGCAATTGAAAATCGCCAAATTCTTTTTTGGTTTTCATATCGCCACCACCAGGAAGCACTGTTACTTCTCCATCTTTTAATGTCCACTTGGATGGAGTTCCATCGAGACTTGTCCATTGGTCTAAATTTTTGCCATCAAAAAGTACAATGGCATCAGAAGGAGCATCGGTTGGTTTTTCTGCTGGCGTAATTATTTTAGGTTGAGGTTCCCAAATCTCGGTTGATTCTGGAACCTTTTTATCCTGAGCAAAACTACTCACGACTACGAATGCAAATCCAGAAAGGGTAAGCAATGATTTAATTGGTTTGATCATGGTTGAATTGTTTAAAAGTCTTCTGCAATATTATCTACCTTCTTGTCCTTATCTTCTTTCATCATTTTATGAATTGGATACGAGATGTACGTTAACTCAAGATGGTGTTTTCCGTGAGATCCAAATTTTAAAACCAAGTTGGATGTTTTCCAGAAATAGATTTCTCCCTTCATATCATATTCTGATTTTCCATAGAGTGATTCGAGCGCTTTCATTACACGAACATCCTTATCAACCACCACATGGATCTCATAAATTAAGTTCTTATATGCTTTTAGTTCAACCGATTTTACAGGAACCTCTCCAATCCTTTCATAGGCGGGGTTCTCCACGTCAAACAGCTTAGCGGGAAACTCATCTCTTTCCTTAAATTCCTTTTTAAGCTTCGTTCCTTGAATAGAGTCAACTGAAATACCAAGTTTAATGTCCTTGAAACCATTTCGTTTGTCCAGTTCACTTAAGTCTTGTCCCAGTACACCGTTTATTACAAATACAAAGAGCAGGGTAATTCTATACATTATGGTAGGAGAATAAACTTTATTGGAATAGATATCTTCACATTGTCCCACATCATCAAAAGGTTTGCCATTTCATTTTGCTGATTGAAGATCATCGTAAAAGGTTCATATACAACCCCGCTCACGACTTGAACAGGAACGTCAAATCGCATCACATCCAACTTGTTATTATAGTTATAACTCCCCCATAAGCCCACTTCACTGTTAATGATGATGGTCCAATGATCTTTTTCTGGAATGGAGAACATACTATAGGTACCGGCTTTCAATAATGTGCCATTGAGTTGAACATCTTTAGTTACAGTCATCTCAGTAGCTTCGTTTGCTCCTGTTCGCCAAACTTGGCCGTACGGAACCAGTGAACCAAAAACGCTGCGATTGTTTTTATGTGGCTGAGAATATGTAATCTTCAGATAACTATCCCTATACTTTATAGCGATAACTGCCAATGGACTAGGTCGGGGCTTTATTGCTTCTTGAGAGTAGGAGGAAAAGGAGAGCAGAAGAACGAGAAGGTGAATAATAAAGACAGGTTTTGCCAATCGCATACCGAATATCGTATTTAGAGCGTGCATTGTATAGAACAAATGTAAGAATTCAGGATATTCGCAAGCTAAAATTTTTACACATATGGATCGGCCGGCATTTGATGATATTTATATGGAATTGGCTGTGAACCTGGCCAAGCGTTCGCATTGCATTAAGCGACACGTTGGTGCAGTGCTGACAAAAGATACGCGCATTATTTCTATAGGATACAATGGTCCACCTTCCGGAACACATAATTGTGATGTTGAATGGCCGGAAATTGGTTGCCCCCGTGATTCGAAGGGAGGATGTTCATTGGCTATACATGCCGAACAAAATGCTATTCTTTATGCGGTGCAAAATAAATCTTCAGTAGATGGTGCCACTATTTATGTGACACTTTCACCTTGCTTGTCATGTGCACGGATTATTTTTTCGATGGGAATTAAAAGAGTGATCTACCTTAACTCCTATGCAGAGCATAAGGGCCTCACTGCGGATGAGGGTGTAGACTTCCTGAAAAAATTTGGTGTAGCAGTAGAAAAGTATGCAGGTAGACTATCGAATGTTACCCACATGATATAAAAAGAGCCGACTTATCGGCTCTTTAATACACTTTCTATATCCAGAATCAGCTTCGCTGTAATCCCTTTTGTCTTCTTTTGCTTTTCTTCAGTTAACACAACTAGCGACTTTTCCATCATATCCAAAAGACCGCTCGGATTATTATCGTGTTTATAACTACCTAAACACCAAACGATGTCCGACTGAAGCGAACCTCCCAGGTCAAGGGCAAGTAAAACTTTCAACACATCTTCACTTACCTTTTGAATGGAGGTAGAGGAGGATTTTGCTTTGGTTTTAGGAGCAGCAGCTTTCTTGGGAGCCTTCGCTGCAGTTTTAGTCTTAGCAGGTTGTTTTGCCATAATGATTTTAGGTTGAGAACTGAATATATTCTAAAGTTAAAGGGGTTGAGTGGCTGAGACAAGGAGTTGAAATACATTATTTACGCAACCGAATGAAAACAACCCCAACACTTCAAGGATAAGTTTAACTAGTCCTGTCTATCCGTTGCATTTACAAGGAAACACATTTTGCTTTTTTACTCGAATGACTTAGTTGTAGGCGATAAAAAGGAATGATGCAAACAAAAAATGAAGAGAAGGAGAGGGCAAGGATATATAAAACGATGTGTTGATGAATGATGTGAGTGGATTAAAAAAACGAAAGGGAAGTAAATCCAATTTACTTCCCTTCGCAAAGTTTCGTTAGGTATTACCTAATTACTTCTTCTTCTTAGCTGCCTTCTTTGCAGTTTTTTTAACTGCCTTCTTTGCTGCTTTCTTCGCTGTTTTTGCCATAGCGTTTTTTTGTTTATTGTTAAACTATACGAAAAGTTATAACAATTATTTTATTCACAAAAATTTTTTGCAAAAAATTTTTTGGAGCGACATTTTTTACATGCATGAAAAGTAACCAGGAAGTGATGAAGTGAATCACTTTTTTCATCATAAAACATTCACTTCAGGTTGAAGTGTGATACCAAATTTTTCGTTCACACTCGCTTGAATTTTCATCGCGAGATTCCAAATTTCTTCACCACTACCACCACCGTAATTCACTAACACAAGTGCTTGATGCTGATGAACACCAATGTTGTTTATTTTTTTTCCTTTCCATCCACATTGTTCGATCAACCATGCTGCAGGAATTTTTACCAGACCATTTTGACTTGGAAAACTTGGCATCGATGGGTATTGTATCTTTAAAAAATCGTGCAAATCATTCTGAATTGAAGGATTTTTAAAAAAACTTCCGGCATTACCAATTTTTTTTGGGTCTGGTAATTTGCTGCTGCGAATTTGAATAACAGCATCACTCACATCGCGAATTGAAATATTTTTTATTCCATTTTGTTGAAGTGTATCAGCAATTGCACCGTAGCTCACATGTAATAAATGATTTTTTTTTGTGAGTGTTAAAGTAATACTTGATATTAAAAATTGATCTTTCAATTTCGTTTTGAAAACACTTTCACGGTATCCAAAATGACATTCATCATGTGTGAAGATTTTTAATTTTCGAGTGCCGATTTCGATGGTTTCGACCTCAAAAATATTTTTTTCAATTTCGACTCCGTAAGCCCCAATATTCTGAATTGGAGCCGCTCCAACCGTTCCCGGGATCAAAGAGAGGTTCTCGATACCTCCCCAATTTTTATCCACACAATGGCGAACAGCATCATGCCAACTCTCTCCACTTCCAACTTTTAATGTGATTGTATTTTCATCTTCACGGATAATTTCTTTGCCTTTGATCGCTACTTTGATGATTAATCCATCAAAATCTTTTGTAAAAAGTACATTGCTACCACCACCAAGGAATAAATATTGGTTCGATTTGAAAAGATCGCTTGCAAAAAGTGCTTGAGCCTCTTCAACAGAATGTATTTCAGTAAAAAATTTAGCCTTATGACTAATTCCGAATGTATTAAAGGGAAAAAGATCGACTTGATGTTGTATTGACATGGCGAAAATAATTCCACAACAAGGTAGGAAAGTAATTAATCATGTGTCAAGACTGGATAAAGTCTTTAGCATTGAGTCTTGAGCAGTATCAAAATGATTTTGTGGATAACTTTTAGCAAAACCTACTTTACATTCTGCGCAATTTCTTCTTTTGATAGCTTAAAGATGCAGATGCGTGGAAAGCGTCCAGCTACATAGGTTGTTCCACAGACAGCGATACCTCCATCGGATGTGTTGATTATACCTGCAATTTCAAATGGATTTGAGAACCCCAGGTAACGACTGCCGAGGAACTCTCCTGTTGCCTCATCATAGAAGTAAAGTCCGATCTCTTTTGTTTTAGTATCGGATCCATAGATCAATACACTCTTGTTATTTATAGTAGAGCGAAGGATTTTTACATTAGCGTTTGTAACAAGCTCAGGAAAGGAAAGACCAGGCAATTCATCGGGTGTCATCGAACTGGGTCCCGAAGTTTGTATCAACGCGTTGGGCATAATATAATTCTCTCCGAAGAAAAATGTAGAGGCTGCAAATTTAGAAGCGCCTAAGCTCACAACAGAACTAAAGCCTCCATTGAAATCGGGTTGTTGTCCAAACACAAAACCATTTGGATCGTCTGCATTCAGATCGGTGAATACCAATGAGAAGTTAAAGTCAAAGAAGCCATTGAAGAAGTATAGGCCTCCAACTTTTCCAACCTCATATGGAAATCTTCTTCCAGCGTATAAGAAACTATTTTGAACCGCTTCATCTACATTATCAGCCGCCCCAACGCCAAGCGTAAAGGCTTTGCCGGCTGACACTGCACCTGAAGTTGGATTAACAACAAGAAGAGCGGTCTGTCTATTTAAATGATCATAACACTGTAAAAGAAAAGAATTATCAACAAGAGAAGCTACTGATGGATAAGTTGGATTAATACCATCAGGAGTGCTTGATGAAACGGGTGTAAACGTTATATTCTCTATGTTTACATCAACAGAAGCGATGTTGGCTTTAAGTGAATCGGATGGGTATTGCATGCAAAAGAAATTGTATGTTTCTCCGATTTGTGTAAAGTGACCAACTGGATTTACATAGTTATCATCTACTTCTAATTCCTTTACAAAATTTCCGTTCTTATCGGCTTTTAATAAGTAGATGCCGCTGTAATTTGAATCCTGTAGTTTTCTGCTTCCTAAAACAATATAGCCACCATCCGAAGTTTGTAGCATGTCGATTGGTTTATAAGCAATGCTGAACTTATAGTTATCAAATATCGTGGTGAAGTTCTCCGAATCAAACTTTGGATCTGATTCTTCTGAACACGATAAAACAACAAACGTAAATAGGAGGAGGGTGTAAAATCTTTTGAACATAGCAGAAATATTAACGGTCTGATGATTTAAATCCATTGGCTAAGAAACGCATTGGGAAGAGGCAACCAATCGATAACGATAAATTATCCAGCGTCATATCGTCTAGAATATCGCCTACACCGGAAAGACTATCACTACTATTTCGATTTTTAGTTGAGGTAATGTTGCTCATACCATATTTGTATTGCGCATCAAGGTTCAATCGAACATTGCCCAATGTGTAATTTAAACCAGCACCACCTATAAGCCCCCAGGAACTTTTAGCAAAGAGATCTTTCGCACCTACAATGATCGTTGGATCCGTAAATTCATTTGCTCCACCTGAAGCATTGTCCACACCCGAGATGGTTACAAATTTATTGGCGTTGATAAGTATAGCAGAGTAAGCACCAATCTGAACATATGGACGAAGCTTGCTCCCTGCAAAATCATATTTGATAAGAAAGGGAATAATAAAATGATCTACCTTTTGTTCTTGCTCATAATTTAGTTGAAGAGAATTGGTTGGAACTTCATCATCTGTCCAGCTGTAGGTGTTGGTATACATAAAGCGAGAATGCTGATAGGTTGGTTGAAGACTGAAATAAAATCCCTTAAAATAAAATGAAGCCTCTATGGTAGCCTGAGCGCCAAGTTGCGCAAAGTGCTCGTATTTTTTCCCCGATTCCTCTGGTGAATAGTTAGTTGGAGAAAATACAGAATATGTTTTTAATACATGTGGATTCGAAAGATTAGTACCCGCTTTGAAACCAAGCCACCATTGCTTGTCTAAAAACTTTTCGTTCTCATTGCTTTGCTTGTTATAAGCTTTTGAGGGTTTTCGTTTCTTATCCTGTGCCGAGGCTTGGGCCATGATCAGGAAACAAAAGAGAATAATATAGAGTCTTTTCATATTCAGCTTAATTGATTCGTAGGGAGAGTTGGATTCGTTTATTTTTTGATAATCAATTTTTTCGATTCCTTATAAAAACCAGTTTTCATTTCATAAATATAAGTTCCGGCATACAAATCGCTCAACTCTACTTCTACTTTATGTTCGCCTGGCGCATAAACTCCATCCACCAATGTTTTCGATTTTCTTCCCTGAATATCAAACAGATTAATGTTTACTTGATAGCTGCTGTTTACTTTAAAGGAGATTGTTGTCTTATCCTTCGCGGGATTAGGGTAACAGTCTTCTAATGAGAAACGATCACTGATGAAGCCTTCAGCTCCAGTAATCGTCTGCTGTGCCAATGGAAGCGTTTCAAAGGTTACACCATCTGATGTTCCTCCGGCTGACATAATACCTTGCCCAGGAATATCATTATTCGGAAAGATTGTATTCATACGGGTATCATCCGTTATGCCCATCCAATCGCGCATGATGTTGGCATAGACAACACGGTAATCATATTGCAATTCTACATTGGCTTCATTTAAATCAGGTACTGTTCCAACAACACCAGGTTGAACACCTTTACCAAATATATAAAGAGGTCCGCCAGTACCGTGGTCAGTTCCATAACTTCCATTCGAATAAATGCGTCTTCCGAATTCAGATGTTGTTACCGTTAATACACTGTCTTCTAAACCACGTGCACGTAAATCTTCCTGGAAGGCTTTCATTGCAGAAGACATATGATAGAGTAGAGCAGAATGCCCGCCCATAGTAGGATCGTAACTTTCAACCTGACCTACGTGCGTATCAAAGCCTCCCATCTTTACTAAAAAGACTTTTGTCTGAACCTCACCCGTTAATTTTACCTGGCCAGCAAGCAATCTGGCAACCAGTTTTAATTGCGGTGATAGCCCATTTCGTTTACTTCCCTCCGGTGCATTGAAGGGATATGATTCTGGATAATCGGTCGAACCCACTCCACCTTCATTGAATAATTGCAAGAGTCGTGATGCATAATCCTTCGCCTTGTCTTCCAAGTCTAATATCCAACTGAGTTCTTTAAAATAAGCAGAGCCACCTAAATATGCCGGAGGGATGCCGAAAGGATCAACATTTTCTGTTTCAAAAAAACCTTCAAGCGGATTATTAGTATCGGTTATGTCTTTTGCGAAATTCAAACTGGCATCGGTAGAGATGGATGTAGGTATATTTCCCATCTGATGAAAGATAAGAGATTGATCGTTTCCAAATTCCAATGCTAAAGGATCGATCATTGTATTTTCAGGAACGAGCGGATTTAAAAAGTCCTGAGGGTAATGATAGAAATCATTTGGTGCAGGATTTCCGGTAGGATATTCTCCTTCCAGATACCTACCTAACCAACCCGATTGAATATAGTCTTTAGCGGATCCTCCCATAAATGCAATGTCACGCCCACGAAAGTGAGAGCCATCATTATTCTTGTATGACACACCTTGTACAACGGTCATCCTTCCAATATCGTAGAGTGCTTTCATTGCTTGCATATCGGGGTGAAGACCAACTTGTGCATTGGTTGCCAATGTGCTATCTAACGGAACGAAACCACGTGCTTTATTTTTTGTAGGTATCGCAATGTTGGGTCTCTTACTATAATACAAATCGTAGGCATCAACCGGCACTAAGTTGTTTAGTCCGTCATTCCCTCCCGCCATTTGTAAAATTACCAACACACGCGGTGTTCCCTGACTGGCTTTTGCAAGTCGGCTTAATGAATTATCTCCCATCACGTGAATGGGTATGCCCGCAATGGTAAATGGAATACTCATGGCCAACGGCAATTTCTTTAAAAAATCTCTTCTCGAATTATTCATATTCGTATATATTAGGCAAGTTGATATTCGGGTGATTGTAATAAGGCATTGAATAGAAATTCCAATTGACTCCGCATGTCAACGAATTCAGCACCATCATCCCATCGAGTCGTCCAATAAGTTGCCGGGAACCCTTGTAAAAAGCGAGTCAAAAAATAGTTCATGCGTAGATCGGTGATGGCTGCTGCCGGATCAACCGTGTATTTTATATTGTCCGTAATCGGCAAAAAATATTTAGCTAATTCAATAACTAAATCCTCCGGAATACGCGCAGTAGCATTGGCTATGTTATTCTTGACATAATCATACACATTTACTTTAAACATACTAGGTTCATTTTTTGAAATGACACTTCTCGCAAAAGCGTATCGCGTAGGGAGTGAGTTCGGAGTGATCCACGCACGGTGAAAGATCGGGAATTGATGATATGCTTCATATCCTGCTACATCATAAGGCTCATAGAAATTCATACCCTGCGATCGTATCGAATCTAAAATCTCTGTGGTTTCATCATAAAATGTCTGAGGCGAGACGGCCATATCCGTCAATTGGAAATTAAAGAAGCGCAGTGTACCGATTGCAAGATCAATTGGTGATTTGATTACTCCTCCAAAATTGTCGTTTGCAACAGCGACATCTAAACTATCATAGAAGTGTTGGCTTCTCAACAAGTTCTCAATAACCGGTTGAAGTTTATAACCATTGTCTCTAAAGGTGTTGGCCATCTCCGTGATAATCGGACTGTCAATGGCAAGACTATCGTTTACCGTATGCATGGCGGCTACATAGAAACGATAAATTTTCCAGCAGATGTGTCTTCGAGTTTCATCCTGTTCGTAGATGAGTTCAACTAGCTTATCAATTTCATCCAGCGCACTCAATTCTGTTGGTTCCCCTCCATTTAATAATGCAGCATTTGGGCGGATCGTAAGGTCAGGAAAGAGTGTACTTGTGAACCGTGAACTGAAAATTTTTAATGTTTCATCTGATTCATGTGATGATGCATTGAGGGTTGTTCCCCTCACTTTGCCGCGAGGCAATGATGTATCGGGATCAATATTGGTAAACGTGTCGTCATCTTGCCAGCCTGTTAAAACATTCGCGGCAGCTTGTACATCCGTTTCAGTATAGTAGTAGTAATCGCCCTGAGCAGTTGTGGTGGGTTGCGTTCCCTGAAGTCCTTTTCCTAAAGAATAGAGTTCAATTAATTCACGACCGTAATTTTCGTTTACACTACCTTTTACATTAAGATTTCCATCGAGCAAACGAAGCATGGCATTGTCCACACTTATTTTTGCGGTAAGCTTTTTAAAATTTATTTGGGGTCTTGGATCTAACGAATCCAATGCAAACAATCGGAACAATTGATTTTGAAAATACAGTGCACGGCTACTACTCACTTTGGAAGCAATGGTAGTAAAGTGAGTATGTAAAAAATGAATTACTTTCTCACGAGCAGAGTAGGCCAAGGAAAGATTTGTAGGAACACCTGGACTCATCATCTGCCCGAGAATCCACTTCAGTGTAAAATCCTCCAAATCAAATTCTTTGCTATTGGCGTCTGTTATTCCCGAGATCACCCACTCTTGACCCGTCTTAGGATCGATCGGCAAAACAGGATCAGGAAGTGCTTGTCTGAAAAGTTGAGTGATGGCCTGAACTGGAGTGTATCCAGCGAATGTATCGATTTGTTGTTTGGTGGCACCAAAGGTTGCTCTTCGTAATAAATGTGCAGATCTTTTAAGTCCTAAGGTTCCGGTGTATTCAGGTAATGGCATAATAGAGAGGTTTCGATAGGTCAATTAATAAAGTACTCTGTGTAAAACTATTCAATTTAAAGACGAAGTGCATTAGCTTCCGATTATTGAGGTAATTTTCCTTTCATCCTGCGTTACCTGTTTTTGTTTTGGACTAAAACACTGACCTTTAACATTAACTTAAAGTAAAATGAAGCTCGTCGAATGCCCACGCGATGCCATGCAAGGCTTAACCGATTTTATATCCACTCCAGATAAAGTTAGGTACATCAATCAATTGTTAAAAGTAGGTTTCGACACCATCGATTTCGGAAGCTTTGTATCGGCCAAGGCTATCCCCCAGTTGCGTGATACAGTAGAGGTACTGAGTGCGTTGAATGTTGATGTAAGTGAGACCAAACTATTGGCTATTGTTGCCAACGTTCGGGGAGCAGGGGATGCTTCACGCTTTGATGCAATTTCATTTTTAGGTTTTCCGCTTTCCATCTCTGAAACATTTCAACAACGTAACACTAACAAATCAATTTCAGAAGCACTGAACGCTGTTGAAGAGATTCAAAACATTTGCACCAAATCAAATAAGAAATCAGTGGTCTACATCAGCATGGGTTTTGGTAATCCTTATGGTGATCCATACGATGTAAATTTGGTAGCACAGTTCGTGGATATATTGGTAACACTTGGGGTAGAGATTATTTCCATTGCCGATACCATCGGTGTTTCCAATCCTGAAAATATCTACTCTCTTTTTTCTTCACTTTCAAAGTCCAATCCTAAGATTGAAATCGGTGCACACCTTCACTCCAATCCCTCAACAGCAATTGAAAAAATTGAAGCAGCTTATCGTGCAGGCTGCAGACGTTTTGATGGTGCAATAAACGGGTTTGGTGGTTGTCCAATGGCTGAAGATGAGCTGGTTGGTAATCTGGCAACAGAGACTATTCTTTCTTTTTTAGAAGGCAAAGGCGAAAAATTGAGCGTAAACAAAGAAGAGTTTGCTAAAGCCATGATTATCGCTTCTGAAATATTTCCAAAGCATTGAAAATATTACGCCAGAAGCCTTGTAACTTTAATATACAGTAGCTTTGGTTAAATTAACTTGCATGAAACATCTTGGTATATTTTTGGGCCTGATCCTTATCTCTACGTTTTCTTTTGGACAGACACTGTCTGCAAAAGACCTTACGCAAAAAGGTAGGGAGCTTTATGAGAAAAGTGAATTCATGGAATCACTTCTCAATCTGAATAAAGCGCTTGAAATTGATCCCAATTATGCACCAGCCTATTACTTGCGCGCCAATATTAAAGATACATTTGAAGATCGTCATGGTGCGATGAAAGACTATAACACAGCCATCGAAAAGAATCCCAAATTTGCGGATGCATTTTTTGCGCGTGGTAATGTGAAGATGAAGCTTCAGGATTATTATGGTGCGATTGCCGATTACACATCGGCTATTACCATCAATGAAAATTACATTGAAGCATACTTCAATCGCGGTAAGGCAAAACAATATTTGCAGGCGTATGAAGATGCTATCAACGATTGTTCAAAGATCATTCAGATCAATCCAAAAAATAAAGATGCATACTACATGCGCGGTGTTCTTCGCATCACCTTTGGCGATATGAAGAATGGTTGTCTTGACTTGAGCAAAGCTGGTGAGCTTGGTGATATGCGTGCCTACGAAATGATCAAGGAGAAGTGTAATCAGAAATCGCAGGAGGCTGATGGAGGTTACAAGTAGTACATTAGTAGTGAATGGTTAATTGTTAATTGGAGAACCTAGCACTATTTTCAGATTCCTGATAAATCGATAACAGAGACATTGTATAAAAGAGAAGGCTGCCCTTTTGAGGCAGCCTTCTTCTTTATAATAGAGTCGGTTAAGATTATTTCTTACCAGCGTCTTTCTTAGGAGCTTCAGCTTTCTTTGCTTCGGCAGCCGGAGCAGCAGTAGCGGCAGCAGCCGGAGCAGCAGCAGCTTCGTCAGCAGCAAGTTT
>JBDTTT010000129.1:0-15559 GCA_039930485.1 Chryseolinea sp. | reverse complement strand
CGTGTGGGGCACCATCGAGCGGGAGAAGGTCAACATCCTGCTCATCGTCGGCGACGCCTTCGGCCGCCCGCTGCTCGATGAGCTCGAACGCCACGAGTACGACCTCTCCTCGCTGCTCATGATCGTGAGCGGTGGCGCCGCGCTGAGCGCCCCCGTGAAGAACGCCCTGCTCGCCAAGCTGCCATCGATCGCCGTGATGGACGGTCTCGGGTCCTCGGAGACCGGCCAGCAGGCATCGCAGGTCACCGGCTCGGGCACCGATGCTTCCACCGGCACCGATAACCAATACCTTCTTACCTGCAACAATATTGGCTTTGCGAAGAAAATGCAATGCGTTAAGACCACCTACAATAATGGTGGCGGCTTCATCGAAGGTTACACCTGCAGGTTTGATGGCCAGCGACTTTGGTTTTAATTTTTTATACTCCGCACAGGCGCCCATTGTTATACCACCCGATCCGAATACCTCATCACCAATTTTAAAGTTATTGATGTTCTTGCCTACGGATTCTACCACACCGGATAACTCCATACCCGGAATAAATCTCCGTGGTTTTCTCCATCCCATAATCAGACGCGCAGGAATTCTTGTCCACATCGGTAACGTGAGGTTGCGGAGTTCACAATCGCCCATGGTGACAGTAGCGGCACGCACTTTTACCAGCACATCGTTATCTCCGGGAATAGGTTTCTCCACTTCGGTTAATTGAAGCACTTCGGGAGATCCATAGGCAGTACAGACAATTGCTTTCATAATTAATTTTAATGGAACATTTGCTTGCCTGTCGGTTTCTTATCTCGCTCAATTTTTTTTGCACGGACGATGTCGCAGTTGATGGTAGTTTACTTTTTCGCAAGTAAGGTAAACTCTACAATCACCTTTCCGGCACTGAAGTTAGAATATATCAACTTAACAAGACTTTTGTTATCCATCTCCAGAGCGATGTCAAATGCCTCCTGGAATTTATCCTGCCCATACTGCAATGCTTCCATAATATTGAGCATATCGGTATCGCTCTTTCTGGATTGTAATATGGTTTTAATTTCTTTTTCGAATTTCATTTTGTGTTTGACCTGAAGCTAATTTAAGGATACGGTTTCAACGATTATTTTATTTGTTAGGAAATTGATAGAAAATGGATCGGGTGAGGAAAGTATGATCATTTTATTTCCGTCTCGCGCTAATATCCAGGGGTATCCCTGGGTGGTTATGGAAGTGGTTGATACCTGATTTCCGGAGATTGTAGACTTATAAAGTACTCGCTGGTTTGTAATCGCTGAGAAAATTGATTTACCATCCTGGGAGAATTCAAAATCAGATTGGCTGGTACCGGCAAAAGTCAATTCGGTGACATACGTCATATTATCATCCGCAGTATAGACAACTCCTTTATTGGATGTAACAATGTAGTGATCCGACACTTTCAGTCTTTCGTTTTCCATATCATATTCCCAAAAGTAAGGATCATCTGCTTTTGATAGCATACCCCCATCCTCCGTTAATGTATAAAAACTCATCGTGGCTGGAAAAATATGAGAACTCATGGCAAGGAGCCGGGTATCGGATTGAAGTATAATATGACTCTCACTTTCACCTGGATATTCAGCAATCAGATTCATGGTAGATCGGCTATAAAGTTTCAAGGGGAAATAATAGTCTCCTCCAGAAGCAAAAATAATTCCATTCGAAGTTACTGCAACGGAGCTTACAGGGTAACTGGTTCGCAGCGTGTCAAGTATGGTAAGATTGGTCGGATCACATATATAAACGTTCTGATCCGAGCAAGGAACGTAGAGCTCCTTTTTTCCATCGAAGGACGCGATATCAATCGTACCCACCTTTCCCGGAAATTCCTTTCGCTTAACAATCGCCCTTTCATCATAATTAATTACAGTAACGTCACTATAGCCTCGCACAACTGCCAGTTTATTTTCTGGCAACAACTTCATCTGGTATGGAAGAATATTAAAAGAGGTTGCACCATCAAGATGAACTTCATTGCTTTTTATTTCCTGATTATGCTGTGATGTCGTTATGTAATAGGTTAAATCGGTTGATAACGGAATGTACTCATCCATAAAGTTAAACGTTAAAGAATCAACGGAAGCAAGAAGTTGGGGAGTGCTTGTTACGCCATCGCGTTTTACTATTCGCCAAATTTTAAAACCATCGGTATGTTGCAGGTTAGTCCAATTGAGTTGCGTTTTATTGCTGGAAATTTTTTGACCAAAAAGTAGCATGTGAGGAATCTCTTCATCCTGACAACTCAGTAGAGACAAACATAAAATTCCGATGACACATAATCTAAAGACTGTTTTCATATTCTTAATTCCAACTTATTGTTACTCAAATTCTGAAATTATTTTAAAAATGAAAATCGTTGTTCCTTAAATCCATCTAAGCCATGGCGAGAACAGATCAATCCTGATCGGTGTTTCATTCGAAGGCAAATATACAGAAGTTACGTGATGCCTTTAGTTTCTCTAACGATCGTTACTACGATAAGATTGAGAGATGTGCATGGGTTTAAGACCGCTGCTCGCGTTGATCTTCTGTTGGTGAAAACGCGCGGAGGACAGAGTGTATTTCATGGTAAGTTGGTGCGCGCGCTTTACAAAATACAATAGGTTAAATGCTTGAAGCATTTAACCTATTGTATTTTGTAGTGGCTTATCCCGCCAAGAGCGGGATAAGTTTCTTTTTATCTCAAAGTGCCAAACTAGTTCTCATCATTACCAGGAAGCGACTTGATATTCTCCGGAGGTTTTCGATTACCAGATTTTTAGTCGTTCGCTGTCAGGTTTGTAGTTTTTATCCTTGGGCTGCAGGTTGAAGGCGTTGTAAAACGGAGTGAAATTCATGAGTGGACCGTTGACGCGCCACATGGCCGGTGAATGAGAATTCGTATTGACATACGTGCGCATATAAGCGTCACGGGTTTTTACCCTCCATATCCTGGCGATAGATAAAAAGAAACGTTGATCGGGTGTGAACCCATCTATTCTCGTAGTATCCTGCCCTTGCGTAGTCATTTTAAAAGCATCATAGGCAATGGCAATGCCACCATTGTCTGCAGTATTTTCACCCACAGTTAATCCACCCTTGATATGAACGCTGTCCAATACAGTAAAGGTGCCGTACAAATCAATTACTTGTTGTGTCTTTGCTCTGAACTTTTCATAGTCCTCCTTGGTCCACCAGTTTTTTACATTACCATTTTTGTCAAATTGAGCTCCCTGATCATCAAAAGCATGTGTCAGTTCATGACCAATCACCATTCCAATTCCACCATAATTAATAGCATCATCGGCATAAAGATCAAAGTATGGATATTGTAAAATACCAGCCGGGAAAACAATTTCATTAAACGAAGGATTGTAATAGGCAGTGACGGTGGAAGGCGTTGTTCCCCACTCATGTTTGTAGGGCGGCTTGTTTAATTTTCCTATTTCATACTGATAGTTGTCTTGTCTCAGTGCTACTACATTTTCAAAATATTTGCTTCGATCGATTTTAACTTTGTATTCTCGCCATACATCGGGATAGCCGATCTTCTTTGTAATGGCGTACAGTTTTTCCTTTGCCTTTAATTTGGTACTGTCACTCATCCAGTCCAGTTGATTGATTCTGTTTTCGAATGCTTTTGTGAGGTTGTTCACCAGCTCCATGGCTCTTTTCTTTGCATCCTCATTAAAATATTTCTTTACGTACAATTGCCCCAGCGCAAAGCCTAACTGCCGGTCCACCGCGCTCGCAACTATTTGTGCACGTGGTTTTTCTGTTGATTGCCCGGACAACGCTTTGTTATATTCAAACGATGCCTTTTCAAACGGCTTGCTCAAAATTTCGTCATATGAGGTTAATGAACTTGCTTTTAAGTAAATCTTCCAATCATTAATTGAAATTGATTTTAGCATGGTGTTCAACTTGTCAAAATAAGCCGGTTGCTGTATATCCACGGTGTCAGTATCCAAGCCTAAATTTTTGAGCAAATCTACCCATGCGATATTCGCGTGATTCTTATTAATACCTGCCACTGGCAAGTTGTGGTAGTTGCCCTTAACGTCCCGAGTTTCAATTCTTGTTTTGTGCGATGCCGCCAATTGTTTTTCGATGTCATAGGTAATCTCTGCATTTTTTGATGCCTTGTCTGAGTCATCACCAGTCAGTTGAAACAAGGTGGCAATGTATTTTTTGTAAGCACTTTGAATGGCGAGCGATGATGAATCATTTTTAAAATAATAATCACGATCCGGTAAACCGATTCCTGCCTGACCGAAATGGGCAATGTTAATACTGCTGTTGTCATTATCCGGGGAGATATCAAAGGCGATGATTGAATAATCACCCACTTTTAATTCGTCTGCTACAAAATTCATCAATGCAGATCGATCACGAATACCTTCTATCCTGACCAACATGGCTTTAATAGGTTCAAATCCCCGCTGATTAATACCAGTAGTGTCCATTCCTGAGGCATAGAAGTCTCCAATTTTTTGCTCTATGCTTCCGGCTGCGTTAGTACTCTTCGATGCTTCTTCCAAAATATTTTGCAGAAGCAATTTTTGAGGAATATTGAGAAAGCTATAGGAGCCAACACCTACCTGGTCATTCGCAATTTTCGCAGTGTCATACCAGGTGCCATTAACATATCGAAAGAAGTTATCGCCTGGATTTATGGAATTGTCTATTCCGGCAACATCCACATATTTTCTTTTCGGAGCCTCCTGCTCTTTGCACGACACTGCTGCGAATGTCATTAACGAGTAATACAGAATTCTTTTCATAGGCTTTAAGATAGGGAAATTTCATAGTGGCACAAGCGCACTATTCATTCATCGGATGTTTACGACATTGAGTGGCGCTTTTTCTGCATAACCTCAATTGCTTATCCACAAGATATTCCTTGAGAAGGAATGTCATTTAAGTTTATACGCCACTACCGATTTTTTGAAGAAAGTGGGAACATAAATAATCCGCTCTGCGGGATCATAGCCAATGTCAGCTGTATTTCTCTTTTGTTCGCGAGTATCGAGTAGAGTCGATAACTTTCCATCTTTATCAAGATAGTAGATCAACCCTGGCCAACACGAAATAATATAGTCTCCGTTTCCTACGGGCTCAATTCCATCACCACCCATTTCAGTGATCGCAATGGAAATCAGTTTCTTATCAGTACCTGCTTTGAATACATTGTTCGCTGTAAGAATATAGAGCTCATTGTCGACCGACTTCAATCCATTAACTCCTTTTAGATCACTCAGATAAAGTTCAGCTTTTCCTTTTTTAATTTGATGGACGTTACCAAGCTTGGAGTCAGAAACATAGACGACACCTTTTTTGTCGATGGTGATATCGTTCAAACCTGTGGCACCTTCTACAGGAATTTTTGATTCAATCTTTCCCGTTGCCGTATTAATCACTACAACTTCTGAAACATCGGCAACAAACAATTTTTTATCCCACAAGCCCATTCCCTTTGGTGCATTCAACCCGGTTGCCCAGGTGGCATTCAAAATTTTTCCGTTCTTATCGAGCTTGGCGATCTCTCCTTTTCCATCTACATCCCAAGGCTGTCCGTCAATCAGCGAAACATACAGAATGGTTTTATCGAACAGAACTGATTCTGGAACAGCAAGCGTGGTGTCGCTTTCCCATATTTTTTCAATAGTGTGCTGCGCATGGCTCGCAGCTACGATCAATACGAACAGAAAAGAAAATGTAATTTTCATGAGGGTAGTATTTAAAGTGATTGATAGAAGTTTATAAAAGTAAATTATTTGATCTTAAAAGAGAATTAGCATTTGACTGGTTAACCAATTTGTCTGCCAATTTATGAACACGAATAACCTTGGTAATAAAAGGAGTACATAAAGTTCAAACTTATCTACTTTATGTGCTTGATTCATAGCGATCTAATTTTATAGACACGTTTAGAACGCAACCTTGGACAAAAGTTCCTTTAAATGCCCCAGAGGCAAAACCGCTGTTGGAGCTCCGTCTTTTTTAACATGTCCATCTTCAAGGACGAGTACCCTTCCCGACATTTTTATTACTTCAAGCAAATCATGACTAATTAGAATAGTGGTTAGCTTGAATTCCTCATGAATTTGCAATATATAATCCTGTAGTTTGGACTGCATTTCTGAATCAAGAGCAGACAATGGCTCATCGAGTAATAATAATTTTGGTCTTCTCACCAGAGCTCGCGCCAATGCTACGCGCTGCTTCTGTCCTCCTGATAAGACTGCTGGTTTTTTATTATAGAGTTGGCCGAGTTCGGTTAATTGCAAAAGATCATCAATAATGTTCTTGGGCTGTCCTTTTTCCAAAGCAAACTCAAGATTTTCTCTGACCGTCATGTTGGGAAACAATGAATAATCCTGAAAGACCATTCCTATATTTCGAAGCTGAGGTCTGACATTTACCTTCTTGCTTTTGTCAAACCAGATGGAATGGCCTACTACAATACGACCGTCATCTGGTACCAGCAGACCTGCTATCATTTTCAACACGCTGGTTTTACCAGCTCCTGATGGTCCGTAAATGGTAACAAATTCTCCCTCCTTAATTTTTGTATCGAAACGTAAATCCAATGATCCATTCACTCCATTCAGTTTTCGATTAATCTTTATTTCAATCATGACTGGTGGTGCGATTTAACATACTATGATTGATAAGGTATACACTGACTAGCACCAGAAAAGAGAAGACGAGCAGGATTGACGAATACACATTGGCCTGATGATAATTCATGGCCTCAACCTCATCGTAGATTGCAATAGAAATCACTCGTGTTTCATTTGGTATATTCCCTCCTACCATCAGTACAACGCCAAATTCTCCAATGGTATGAGCAAACGATAAGATACATCCGGTAAGAAGTGCGCTTTTGATATTTGGCAATAACACTTCTATGAGTGTGGTCACTTTACTTTTTCCCAGCGTGTAAGAAGCTTCCATCAGGTTTTTCGGTAACACACGAAACCCAGATTGGATAGGTTGCACCATGAAAGGTATACTATAAATTACAGAAGCGATTACCAATCCCGGAAAGGTGAAAACCAGGCGCAAATCAAAATGCGTATCAAGAAATTTACCAAAGGAATTTTCAGGACTAAATGCTAGAAGCAAATAGAATCCAAGTACGGAAGGAGGAAGTACTAATGGCAAACCAACAACAGCTTCGAGTATCACCTTGAAGCGGGAAGAACTGAAAGCAAGCCAGTATGAAATTGGAATACCTACGATGAAAAGTATGACCGTAGTAGTGACCGCAAGTTTTAGTGTAAGATAGAAAGGTCCAAAATCAAGCATCTCCCTATGGCTTAGTGAATCCAAAATAAACAAGGATTGAGTTGCTCGTCTCACTTTTCATAAATTCAATGAATGCTTTTGCCATATCATTTCCTTTTCCGTTTTTAGTAATAATAGCGCCTTGCTCTAATGCATTATGACTGCTTTCGGGAATAAGATAATATTTTCCTCCTTCATTTTTCATATTAGGTGATAATGCAAGCGATAACGCTACTATACCAATATCAGCAGCTCCTGTCGTGACGAATTGAGCGGTCTGCGAAATATTCTCTCCATACACAAGTCTGCCTCTCACTGATTCCAATACCTTATAGTAAATCAATGCTTCTTCCGCGCGTTTGCCATACGGTGCATGGGCCGGATTGGCAATGGCTACTTTCTTTATGGATGGTGAGAATAAGGATTTCATTCCTTCCTTATTGGGATCAATCTTTTTACTCCAGAGTACAATTCTTCCAACGCCATAAGGATACACTTCTGAAGTTGCAAATCCTTTTTCTTTCAGTTGTTTAGGATAATTGATGTCAGCGGAAAAGAAGATATCGAAAGGTGCTCCATTGGAGATTTGTTCAAATAATTTTCCGGAAGAACCATAGGTAATATCAACCGTTCCATTGTTATTCTTTTTGAAAACTGCTACAATTGAATCCAGTGCAAACTTCAGATCAGAAGCAGCTGCTATTAATATCTTGTTTGACTGCTGCGCATGTGAAAGTGTTGTGATAAACACAAGTACCAAAGTGACCCTACATCTTGTTTGCTTCATCGACTGATTCATTACGGTTCGACCTTACTCCTTCGAAAATACAACCTTTATTGTAGTGAGTTCTCGTATCCATCGTGCAGGCTTCTTATCATTGGGTGCAACAATGCGGAATGGACCTTCGCCTTTCGGAAGAGGATTGCCATCCATCTGATAAGCAATTAAGATCGTCTGACCTGTGAATTCAGGATCAATTTCTGGTAGTGAAAAAATTACTTCGTACCCATCCACGGCTTTGATCAGAACATATTTGGTTAAATTTTCTCCACGCAATTCTTTCCCAAGTGTAACTCCAGCCGAATCAAGTAAATCAAAAAGGCGTACACCTTTAAAAATATGTTCCTTACCATCTCTGTCTTTTGCCTTTACTTCGGTTTGCTTCAATTTTAATAAATGTTCCAATGTTAACTTGAGCGGTTTTAATACCTCACCCTCAACTGTAACGAATGGCTTGCTTGCCGTCTGTGCAAATGCATTAGCCGACATCAACATGCCTAGGAAAAAGAAGGTCATTAGTTTAGGAAATGAAAGGAATAGAGTTTTTTTCATAGATTATTTTAATCGATATATACGATCATACATATCGCAAGATACAAAATGAAGAACTCAAAATGAACATCGATAAAATAGAATAAAAGAATTTAAAAACGGTATGAGAGCAGTTTTTCCTAAGAAGGAGATTAGATATGCTTTTCTGCAACAAAGCCATGTTCGTATCCTAAATTGTGAGCTAGGATCTAAATCCCTGGCATTATTTTTACATAGTGGAGGAATGAATTACTATATGCCTTGTGGTCTTGCATGAAATTTCCTCTTCAACACAGGAATGTGTGCAAGCCCACAAAGGCACCAAGCTACAACAATCACTATTGCAGGGTAAGCCTTTCATGCGGTAATTTCCTCGTGGAAAAAGATTCTTTTCTGTAGTAGAAATTCAACATCCAAAATTAAACTGTATTAAAAGAATTCGCTATCAGGGCACCAGGTGGGTATTCGATTTTTGGCACAAATATTTACCAGATGTTGCTGATTATGTAAAACTTAAAAAAAAAAACAATGAAAAAAATAGCAAAATACTTCGGCTGCTTTGTGCTGGTAGCACTGGTGGCAAATGTTACGTTTGCCCAAACTTCGGGTTCGCAAAAGGATCAACCATATCCCAGAATACTGGAGAACAAAGTAGTGAGTGAGCGTCTTCAAAAAGACTGGAAGAAAAGAAATTCCGCCATTCAAGCTCAGCCTGTACAATGGTTTGAATTAGGGGACGGATTTTATGGATCCTATGAAAACAGTGACCACAAGTTCATGACACTATATGATCATGATGGAAATTATATTCAGACGTATAAGAAATCAGATTGGAACAATGCCACTGCATCAGCGAAGGCTGCTTATGATATAAGTATTTACAAAACTCAGCCAGTACTAAGTTACTGGGAAGTATACGATGCAGATAAAAGAGGATACTATCTGGAACTGGATAACCAGGGAAAGAATTCGCATGTATGGTTAAATGATGCGGGGGAATTCTCTACAACGGTTCCGAGGATAAAACCGAAATCATAATAATGCACACTAGATGTTGCGAAATAGTGAACACATCGGCCTATAGCTGATGTGTTTTTATATTCTTATGGTGCTGGTTTAAGAGGTTATTCGTTCACCTTATTGCGAGGAAGCAATCTCATATAGGGATTGCTTCCTCCAAAATTTTTAGCTTAGGTTGAAAAGCTTCCTCACAGTGACGTTTAGTAATTCTTCTTCCTGCTTGATCGTGTACTCGTTAGCCGATGCGTCATAATCATATTCAGCCGCCCATTTGCAGAAATTGGATGCAGTAGATTCGATGGCATCCATTACAAATTCAATCTCCTGGTTGGTCATTGTGGGATGAATCGAGATTCTGATCCAGCCAGGCTTGGAAGAAAGATCTCCGGAAAGTATAGCATTGCGAATTTTGTACGACTTCGTCTGATCAACCTTCAGTAAACAATGGCCATAAGTACCAGCACAAGAGCACCCACCTCTTGCTTGTATGCCAAACTTATCGTTGAGCAGTTTAACGATCAGATTGTAATGAGCACCAGCTACGAGAAAGGATATAATACCGAGTCGATTTCTAACATTTCCCTGTAGTACGATAACATCATGCATTTTCGAAAGGCGATTAAATGCGATTTTTAAAAGCTCTTCTTCACGTTGCAGAATATTTGCAACGCCAATTGCTTCTTTCAGTCGGATACACATGGCAGCTTTTATTCCTTGCAGCACAGGAGGTGTTCCACCATCTTCGCGCGATTCGATCTCTTTAACATATTCGCGCTCCTTCCACGGATTGCTGTACAGTATGGTACCGCCACCGGGACGATCCGGAACTGCGTTATTATAAATCTTTTGGTTAAGGATGAGTACACCAGGCGTACCAGGGCCACCTAAAAATTTATGCATCGAAAAATAGATGGCGTCTAAGCAGGCATCATCTTCTTCAGGATGCATGTTCATTTGCACATAAGGCGCAGCACTGGCGAAGTCTACAAAGCACAAGCCGCCATGCGCATGGATCAGCTTGGCAATTTTGTGATATGGAGTTTGTATACCGGTTACATTCGAACAGGCGGTTATTGCTGCAATCTTATTTTTTCTGTGTTGGTATTCTAGCAGAAGCTTTTCAAAATGTTCCTGGTCGAGATTGCCATCATCAGTTTGATCGATTATCTCTACAGTCGCGATTGTTTCAAGCCAGGAGATGTGATTGCTATGGTGTTCCATGCTGGTGACAAACACTACAGGCCTTAGAGTCTCATCTATTTCCAAAGATTTCCCATCCACTGCATAGCGCATGCATGATTCTGGTATTCGGATACCCATCAGTCGTTGCAACTTATTCACGGCCGAGGTCATTCCACTGCCACAAAAAATCAATATGTCATCTTCGTTGGCGCGTACATGATCTTTGATAATCACTTTGGCCTCTTCATAGGCCTTTGTCATCAACGTACCGGTGATGGTAGTCTCTGTATGAGTGTTGGCAAAGAAGGGTAAGATTTCATTTTGTAAATAATTTTCAATCGGCCGATATCCGCGGGCACTGGCGGTCCAGTCGGCATAGATTATTTCTTTTTGCCCCGATGGAAAATCGAACGTCTGTCCCCTGCCTATTGTATTGTCGCGGAATGGCTCAAAATAGTTTTCTAATAAATTGCCGGAACTCATTTCAGCGCAGCCTTAGCCGAACGATCTTCAAACAGGTCGTGTGGTGCTACATTTATGATGGGTGCAAAGAATCTCGCCATAAGAAAAATGCCAATGATACAAGCAAACACAATCGCTAATTGCGCACCCGATGTATGCTGAATCGGCTGCCGGGATTTTACATCGCAGACTTCACCCGGACAGTATTGCGCCTTCTCTCCATAGATGATCTTATACACTTTGCAAGCCAGACAGATTCCAAACACAGCTTCGAAAAATAAAAAGATAAGACAGAGCAAACAGCTTAGACCTGTGAACGGGCCGGTCGCGTTGATTATGACGAGTAAAACAAACATGGCACCGGATAAGAAAACACCGATGATCCACGCAAATTTCTTTTGCTTCGCGCCAACGTATTCCGGAACCTGATTGCTTACGATCAGGCGACCGATAATCAATGAAGGAGAATATTTCGGGTTTATGAATACCCGTATCATAAAGTCGATGAAGAAAATAACAATCGAATATTTAACCAGCCGGAAATCGCCCTTGAATATAATGAGCATCAGCGAGGTGTAGATCACTAAAAACATTATTCCTGCTGCAGCCCTGATCTCACGCTCGTTGAGAACAGGAATGTCATATCCCGGAACTTGTTCACCAAACTGTATGATGTTTTTCATGTCTGTTATTTAGAGTAAACCTTTTAGCGCCTCAACTGAAACGCATTCTGCATTTTGCATGAATAAAAATAAAGCGCCTGCCAGCAATTCAAAACTTACTGTGATACATCGGCTGATATTCTACAAAACTGGCAGCAATTACGTGAAATTCGAGAATACGCGTTTTTGCAAGTCCTTTGCACCTATCCAGATGAAATATTAAAAAAACCATGATAAAGTTTTATGACAGAATGCACATTCTCCGTGATATCCGTCCATGATCCTTAGAAATCCAGTTTTGCTTCTACCGACAGGTTTCCCTTTATCATGACAATGGAATATCTTTAGGCAAGGAAGACAAAAATGTTCGCAAAAAGACGCACTGCTTATTTGTTGTTTTGTGCAGCCTACATTGGCGCACTGATATTCGAGAAGCCAGTTTACCCTAGCGACAATGTAAGTGTGCTCGAATGCTTTTCTTATTTGGGTACCATATTCACCCACCTTTTTCTTTTTGCACTCCTGATTGTGGCCAACAATTCATTTTTGATTCCTAATCTGCTGGAGAAAAAATTCTTTGGGGCATATGCCTCAGCATTGATCGGTTTAATCTTTCTGTACACATTTTGCATGGGCCATTACAATGGATTCATCCACGAATCCGTTTTTCATGATCAGGTGATTCAGACGAGCTCCGGGTTTTGGGACAACTTCGTATACGGAATGTGTTGTAGCGTTATTACCTCCATGCTGTATGTAACACAGAAGTGGGCAGAGCAGCAGGAACAGGTTAAGAACAGTCATATCAACCAATTGCAAACCGAATTGAAATATCTGCGATCGCAGATCAATCCACACTTCCTCTTCAATGGTCTCAACAGTGTTTATGGTTCCATTGATATGGGTAATAGTCAAGCGAGGAATATGTTAGTCCAGTTTTCGGATCTCCTGCGATACAATTTATACGAAGCGGATGTCGATATGATTGCGATTGAAAAGGAGATCAAACATTTGCGCAATTATGTAGCACTGCAAAAGGCTCGCAGCAATGACAACATGGAGGTTACATTAAACATCAACTATACCGATGGAAATGTTAAGGTTGCGCCATTGATTTTCATGGCCTTTGTAGAAAACGCATTCAAATATGTATCACGGGATGATGAGGCTATCAATAGAATTATCATCTCCCTGAATCAGAATGCTGAGCGAATTGATTTTGTTTGTGAGAATACGTACGATGAAAGTGAGTCTTCGTCTGGTGGAATAGGTCTAATCAATGCCAACCGAAGACTTGAACTGTTATACAAAGACCGTTATCAGCTGGATATAAAAAATGAGAATAATGTGTACCGGGTGCAATTGATGATTACGCTATGAAAAAACTCAGTTGTATCATTGTTGACGATGAGCCCATCGCGAGAAAAATTCTTCAGGAATTTACTGAGCAGGTTCCCTTTCTGGATTTGATTGGTAAATTTGAAAACGCCATGAAGGCTGAGGAGTTTCTCAAAAGTCATCAACCCGATATTATTTTCCTGGACATCGAAATGCCAAAGGTTTCAGGCTTGCAAATGCTCAAGCGAATTACTGTTGAGTCGATGGTCATTGTCACTACCGCGTTCCCTCAATATGCGCTTGATGGATACGAACTCGATATCATCGATTATCTGTTAAAGCCTTTTGCCTTGCATCGTTTTCTGAAAGCCGTCCAAAAGGCAAAGGACTTCTATGAAATGAAAAACCAGTCCGGCAATACGCAGTCATCTTCCTATATTTTTATTAAGAGTGAAAAGAGAATTGAGAAAGTTGAGTTGAGTGAGATTCTCTATGCAGAAGTGTTGGGAAATTATATGACTATATATACTGACCGCAAAACAATTATTGCTTATCTCACGATGAAGAGTCTCGAAAGTCAGCTCTCCCCTATTGACTTTATTAAAATACATCAGTCCTTTCTTGTCAACCGTTCCAAAATAGAATCCGTGGAAGGTAATGATCTCAAGGTTGGAAATAAGTCGTTACCGATCAGTCGCAATTATCGGGAGAGTGTGACGAGTTTGATTAATAAGAGGTTGTTGAAGAGATGAACTTGGTTGATGGTTGCCAGTTACCAGATTGCGGTTAGTAGCCATTGCAAACGGAGTTGTACGAATGAGTTTGCTCACGTTGATCTTATTTTGGTGCTGATGCGAGGTAAATCAATTGTATTTTATAGTGATAGCGCGCACATTATCAAAAACACAAGAGGCTTAAATGCTCCGTGCATTTAAGCCTCTTGTGTTTAGATGTTACTCATCCCGCGGTTCGTGGGATGAGTTTCTTTTTATGTAACTATTCGATGTAAAATTTTCTTTCAAATATTTTTACATCATCAAAGAACATCTGGTAAATCCATTCGCCACTTACAACTTCATAGTCCTTTTCCAAAGTATAAGACGAGAACATTTTTTCGTTGGTCCGTTTTCCAACGGTGTAACGAATTTCTTTAAATTCTTTTCCTTGTTCGTTTACAATGGTTTTTGGAAAAATCCAAACTTGTTCAATAGGCGCAAGTCCTGAAATGTTTGACTTTATGATAAACTCAATGCCAAACTTCTAACCTACTTTTCCAGGTATCTGGTCTGTATGTTCTGTGATATTGATTTTCGAAGACAATGTCCTGTTTCCACTTGGAGAACCTCCCATAGATTCATAGTATTCGCCTTGCGTCTCACAAATTCCATAACTTAATTCTTTAACACTAACTTTAACAGTATTAAGATGAAAGCTTTTTTTAGTTGAGCATCCACTTACTAAAACAATGATCAGACAATTCAGTATTTTTATGACGAGAAATATTTAGTAATTTAATTTTCAAATAATATGCTAATTCTGTCAGGAAATCAGTTATCGAATACTGATCAATGATAACTTAGAGTTTCTTTAATCCCTTTATCTGAGATTTATCGGCTTCTACAATACTGATAGCATATCCCCCACCCAGAGCAGACCATTGTGAGAGTTTTGACTTGTTTGTCACCACCACTTTACGAATAGTGTAAGCCTGTGGATTCGTTTTGTAATGGGCATCTTTTGCATCGGCATAAATGGTAGCGATGTATGTTTTGCTTGTTTCCAGAAAATCAAATGTTACTGTCGATGTTCGTGGCATTTCACCATTTACATTTCCTACAAACCAATTTGATTTTCCTTTTGCTTTGCGGGCTACCGTAATGAATTGTCCGGGTTCAGCTTCGAGGTATTTGCTTTCATCCCAATCTATTGCAACATCTTTGATAAACTGAAACGCATCTAAGAACCGGTTGTAATTCTCTGGAAGATCGGCTGCCATTTGCAACGGGCTATACATTGTTACATATAGAGCAAGCTGATTTGCTATCGTGCTGTTTACATGCGAATTATTGCCTGGGTTAATTTTACTGATGTCCATCTCGAATATGCCTGGAGTATAATCCATTGGGCCACCGATTAATCGCGTGAAGGGTACAATCGTTACATGATTAGGTTTTGATCCACCAAAGGCCTGATACTCTGTTCCCCGTGCAGATTCATTGCCAATCATGTTTGGCCAGGTTCGGGCAACGCCCGTTGGGCGCACGGCCTCATGTGCATTGACCATGA
>JBDTTT010000128.1:0-15584 GCA_039930485.1 Chryseolinea sp. | reverse complement strand
GATGGGATGTTGGCTGACCTGGGCGTTTCGAGCCACCAGTTTGATGAAGCAGCGAGAGGGTTTTCCATTCGCTTTGACGCTTCCCTTGATATGCGGATGGACCAGCGCCAAAAGATCACGGCTGCAGAGATTATTAAAAATTTCACCGAGCTGCAATTGCATAAAATGCTGGAGCAGTACGGTGAAGTAACCAATGCAAAAACATTGGCGAAAACAATTGTTCAGCAAAGAGCTTTGATGCCCATCAAAACCATCAATGAATTTAAGCAGGCAGTTCAATCCGTAGTGAAGGGAAATCCTCAAAAATATTTTGCCCAGGTATTCCAGGCATTGCGAATTGAAGTAAATGATGAATTGGGTGCATTAAAGGAACTGTTACAGCAATCTCCCGGCTTATTGAAACCGGGCGGACGGATCGCCATAATAACTTTTCATTCCCTGGAAGACAGGATCGTAAAGAATTTTTTTAAGCAGGGAAATTTAACGGAAGCCGATATTGATGAATTAGGTAATACCCTTTATCCTTTTATGGTAACGGCAACCTGCGAGTTTGGTCGCCAGGATGATCCCGCGCAAATTTCAAGCGCTGAGTTGAGCTTGCTTCATTCAAAAGGTGGAGCCATTGGGTTGGTTTCTACCGCGCGACCTGTTAACTCAAGCACAAACTTTGAATTGAATCAGGCGTTTTACGAGGCTCTGTTTCAAAAGGAATCAAATCACTACCTCACAATAGGAGAAATTTTTCGCAGAACAAAAAATAACAGTACGAGCGGAGTTTCCAATCGTAATTTTTCATTACTGGCAGATCCATCATTAACATTAGCGCTGCCAACAAACCATATTGTTGTTACGGAATTAAAAACAACTTCTGGATCGGATACATTAAAAGCATTATCACGAGTGATCGTTAAAGGCGAAGTTCAGGATGAAGGGGGCGTTATACTCTCAAACTTCAGTGGAACACTTCAAGCCACTCTCTTTGATAAGCAAACTCAATTTGTAACCATTGGCAAAAACAATCCTGCCTTCGCTTTTAAAGAATGGTACAATTCACTTTTCCGTGGTCAGGCCAATGTTACGAATGGAACATTTGAATTTGAATTTATTCTTCCTAAAAATATGGCGTATGAGGTTGGCTCTGGCAAACTAAGTTTATATGCTGTTGATCCGACTCAACGAATTGATGCAGCCGGAGCAGCAATTGATTTTTCAGTGGGAGGAAGCGAACCACTACCTACTCTTGATAATATCGCACCAACATTGCAAGCTTTTATAGGTGACACTACTTTTGTAAATGGAGGTATTACGAATCCAAATACAAAATTACTCGTGTACCTAAAAGATTCGGGTGGTATCAACATTTCAAGTTATGGGATCGGTAATAATCTGATGGCCTCCCTGGACAACGGGGAGTTTTTTAATCTGAACGATTATTACACAGCAGAGAGCAATGACTTCACCGCAGGATGGATTGATTTTCCACTCAATAATCTTTCACCCGGAAATCATTCCCTAACAGTTAAAGCCTGGGATACATCCAACAATGGAGCTGAAACAAGTCTTAATTTCCGGGTTACTGATGGTGAGGAGATTGTAGTAGAACAGTTCGGAAATTACCCTAATCCTTTTGATGAGAAAACAACCTTTTTCTTTACCCATAACCGGTCAGGAGATGACCTTGAAATTGAACTTTCATTGTATTCTGCTTATGGACAAGAGTTAAAAACTTATTCCTTTAGCGAAATTTCAAGTTCTTATCAGGTTGATTTTCCGGAGTTTGATACAGTACTTGAGTTTGGGGAAAAACTTCCGCCCGGCTTATACTTAGCACGGCTTGCTGTTCGTTCGTTATCCAATGGCTCTAAATATGAGCGTGTTGCAAAACTTATTGTTGTTAATTAACTACCTTTACACCCTGAAAAATACCTTGATGAAGTTCAAAATTGCTATTCTCGTTGCTGTATTTGGTTTTGCACAAAATGCCTTTTCCAGAACCTTTGTGCTGCATTCACTTGATACTAATTTTTTAGGTGGACAAAGCGGACAAAACGCTATTACAACTGCAGTTCCTTTTTTATTAATATCACCAGACGCCAGACATGCTGCTCTTGGAGATGCCGGTGTAGCAACCACTCCAGATGCTAACGCTGCCTACTGGAATGCCGCTAAGTTAGTATATACCGAGAAGGAATTCGGAGGGTCACTGTCCTATACACCCTGGTTGGGTAAGATTGTGAATGATATGTCGATTACCCATCTCTCCGGATTTTACAAAATTAACCGCGAGCAAGCCGTGGCTTTTTCTTTGAAATATTTTGATTTGGGAGTCATTTCGTTTAGAACCATAACCAATCAACCCGCGGGTGATTTTAAGCCTTACGAAATGGCTTTAGATGCTACCTATTCCAGAAAACTTACTGAAAATTTTAGCCTCGGTATTACCGGCCGTTTTATTAACTCAAATCTCACTGCAGGATACATTGGATCAGATGCAAAAGCTGCTAATAGCGTAGCAGCAGATATTGGAGCTTATTATACCAAGGATTTAAAGGGCAAAAACTCAAACATTTCGCTTGGAGCTTCTATAACAAATATTGGAGCCAAGATCACGTACACCGATGCTAACAATAAAAACTTCTTACCTACCAATCTGCGCTTAGGCACAGCTTATAAAACTGAACTCGATGCCTTTAATTCCTTAACTTTTATTCTTGATTTCAGTAAGTTAATGGTGCCCACTCCGTCAGCAGATGGAACGAATCAGGATAAACCCCTGCTGAATGGTATGTTTGGTTCATTTGGAGATGCGCCAGGTGGAGCTAAAGAAGAGTTTCAGGAGATCATTACTTCGCTTGGTGTAGAATACTGGTATAATCAGGTATTTGCTGGCCGTCTCGGTTATTTTAATGAAGCCAAAAACAAAGGCAATCGTAAATATTTTACAGCTGGCGTTGGATTTCGTAAAAGCGCATTCGGAATTGATGTGGCTTATTTAGTCCCCACCAACAAACGCGAAAGTCCTTTAGCAGAGACTATTCGTTTCACTATCTTCCTTCAGTTTGATAAAATCAGAGCAGAAGAAGAAGAATCTGTTACCGATTAATTCTGATGCTGGATCGTACACTTGCACCGCCTTTCAACAAGAGCACTGCTTTCAATTTATTATTACCCGAAAGGCAAACACTGCAGAATGGAGTAGAGGCGTTTTTCGTTTCCGGTGGCAATCAGGAAGTAATTCGTGTTGAACTTGTTTTCCCTGCCGGCAGATGGTTTGAACGTAAATGGGGCGCAGCTTACTTTGCTGCTAATCTTCATTCCAAAGGCACTTCTACTAAAACCAGCTTTGAGATCGCACAAGCGTTTGATCACTATGGTGCTCATCTTGAAATAAGTCCTGGATTAGATGTTGTATCCATTTCGTTATTCTCGCTAAACAAAAATCTACAGCCTGCCCTATCGTTACTATCTGAGTTAATATCAGACTCTGCTTTTCCAGAGAAAGAAATCGAGCAGATAAAATCAATCTATCTTCAAAATTTGAAAGTAAATAATGAGAAGACAAGTTTTCAAGCTTCTAAACTCATTCGAAAAAATCTATTTGGTGAATTATATCCTTACGGAAAAGAACTGGAGGAAAGTGATGTAGCAGCACTCTCACGCGATCATCTCATCGATCATTTTAATACATTCTTTAAGGATATCACTCTATTTGTTTCTGGAAAAATAACAGCAGAGAATAAGCAGAATATTATTCAAACACTTTCAGTTCTTCCATGCTCTAAGCAGTTAGATAAGATGATTTCATTGTCTGATCCTGGTAAAACATCTCAACGCGTTGAAAAGGAAGGTAGCATCCAATCCTCTATCCGAATGGGCAAGCGCATCATAGATCGGAAACATCCTGATTATGCTCACATCTTATTACTTAATCACATTTTGGGTGGATACTTTGGATCACGCCTGATGAAAAACATTCGCGAGGAGAAAGGATTAACCTACGGAATCTATTCATCCCTCAACATTTTAAAACATAATGGGTTCCTTGTGATTGGTGCAGATGTGAATAAAGAAAATCTCGACCTCACGTTTGATGAAATCCGTAAGGAGTTGAAACGTCTGCGTACTGAAAAAATTAATCAGGAAGAATTAGATACAGCACGAAATCATTTCATTGGAAGTCTTCAATCCGAAATTACTACACCCTTTGCGCACTCCGACAAAATAAAGAACATAGTGATGTTCCACTTGCCAGATCAATACTATCAGAACCTCATTCATAAAATTGACGGAGCATCATTTGCTGACCTTCTTCGTATAGCAAATGATTATTTTTCAGAAGATAGTTTTACTGAAGTAGCGGTGGGATAACATTTAATGGTTCTCAGTGCCGTAGCCCGCACACCTTACAAAATTTCATTTTACCAGGGGGTCGTTTTTTCGGTGGATGCTTATGACCAAAATACATTGGATCTGAGTATTGAGGTTTCTCCATCATGCGTTCGTTTTTTCTGCGCGTCTTTTGAAGCTCTGCCACTCGTTTATAATAATCTTCCTCTGAGCCATAGGTAGGTTCAGCCAGTTTTCCTTTTTTTGATTTTTTTGGTCCGTATTGCTTTTGAGGAGCAGACGGATTTAAAGATGAGGGCTGGTCAGCCGATTGTGTGGTTGGAGCGGACGCACTTTTCTTTTTGCGCTTTAGCAACTGAGCCTGCGCACTCATCATGAGCAAAGACAAAAAGATGGTTAGGTGTACCCTCATATCGATTGTAAATATAGGATTAACTGTTTATCGCTCTAAAAATTTTGCAACTAACGACTAATCACATCAAAAGACGTTTAATGCCTCTACAACGGTGTTAAAACAAAACCTCCCTGGATTTCTTCAGGGCAGTTCATGAAAGTTCATGCTAAAAATCAACTAGCTGGATTTTGGTTGAAGCATAGTTTGTTGTCTCCGATAAATCCACGGTGCGGTTGGGCTTTCTTGTTTCCAAAGACCTTTGTTTTTCTCACGTGCCTTTTTCTTATGTTCTTCCAACTCAGGGATTGGATTTTTTTCCGCTGTCCAGGCTAAACCCTCCTTCAACAATTCAACACGGGGGTCAATGCTATTATTCATAGTTACAATGGCCAGGTAATTTCCCCAACGGTCTTTGCCCTGAAGTACTACAGTTACATTTTTTTCAAGAATCATCTTCTCCATAAACTTCTTAGCCTTTTCACCATACTCCTGACCAAGTTCAGGACAATCAATACCTACAAGTGATATTTTTATAGTTTCATTATCATCACCAATCACTTCAAGCGTATTGCCGTCAATCACCGTAACAACTTTTCCGGAAATTCCGTCATTCGCCCAAGCAGAGCAGAATAAAAATAAACCAGCGAGTGTACTTAAGGTTTTCGTTTTCATGGTTGATAACATCTTGATTTTCTACACTTCAAAACTGCGCAAAGAATGGCGAGTGTACTGTGTAGCATGATCACCCTCCTTTCCCATGTAAGTTTTTAGTAAAACTTGCATTTCATGCTGATGTTTACAGTTGTTGCAAAAATTCAACCAAAATAAAAATGATGGCATTGCATTTAAATAAACGAAGCAGTGATGATTTAATCACTGCTTCGTGCTCCATTCTGGGATGTGATGGAAAATGAAATGAGACTATTTACAATACTGATCGATCTGGAAACGTGCTTTTGCATCTCCGTATTCAACAGCCTTACGCCAATCGAAGCAAGCTTTCTCTTTATCCTTTAATTGATAGTGGAAATTTCCCCGCTGCTTGTAGTATGCTGCGTTCTTCGGATCAATTCGAATAGCTTCATCCATATCACTCACACCAGCGCCATAGTCGTCTAATTGCGATTTGCAGGTTGCGCGATTGTAATATGCCAAGCCATCATCTTTATTCAGTTGAAGTACGCGGTTGTAATCCAGGATTGCTCCTTCATAATCTTCAATTGCTTCTTTGATTAGTGCACGATTGAAATGTGCATCTACATTTTTGGGATCGATATCCAGCGCTTTGTTTAATTCAAGTACAGCTGACTTTGTATCCTCTAAGCCAAGAAACGCGCGACCCCTGTTTACATAAAGTGTTACCGAATTTTCTCCAGCCGATTTAGCATTGTCAAAATCACTGAGAGCTCCCTGAAACTCTCCTTCCTCCAACTGCATCATGCCGCGCTTAAAACATACGTCTTTATCTTTTACACCTGCCGCAATTACCTTATCGTAATATTCACGGGCGGCAACAAATTTCTGCATGCTATAATACGTGTCACCTAACAACCGGAACAATTCAGGACTTGGTTTTTCAGTGAGCTTTTCCACGTCACGAAAATCTTTACTGGCCTCTTCAAATTTCTTTATGATGTAATACGCTTGCCCGCGATTTTCAAATGCTTTTACATAATCTGGTTTTTTTGAAAGTGCATCCGTATAATCGGCAATAGCAGCTGGATAGTTTTCCAGCTTGAAATATGCCTTGCCACGATTGTTAAATAAGGTAGCATCCCGAACTCCAAGGCTAATAGCTTGAGTATAATCCTGAACAGCTCCTGCTAAATTGTTTAAACTAAATTTTGAATCACCGCGATGAAAAAATGCCAGGCCAAACTTGGCGTCCTTTTCAATGGCTTGATTGTAATCATTGATTGCCTCTTCATAGTTTTTGTTTTCGTATCGGCAATATCCACGCATATCAAATGCAGCTGCCTCAGTCGTTCCAGAAGTAATGGCTTTATCAAGATCAGTCAACGCGCCTTTGTAATCCTTTAAAAGATATTTTGCTGAACCCCGTTTGTAAAACAATTCCGTGTTCGTCAAGCCACCGTCAATGGCTTTATTGAAATCAGCTAATGATTTTTCATACTCCTTCGTTTCGAACAATGAATTGGCACGGGCTGCATAAACATTCATATCCTTACTACCCGACTCAATGGCTTTTGTTAAATCAGGTACTGCTCCTGCATAATCTTTGATGGAATATTTCGAAATACCCAGTGCAGCAAATTCATCAACTCCGGCTTCATTACGCACAACAACAATTGCCAGATCTGCAATTACACCTGGGTAATCCTTCAATTGATACTTGGCTAAAGCACGGTTTTTCATCGCTTGAGTATAATCTTTTTTCAAGCCAAGAGCACGATCAAAATCAGCAATAGATTCTTTTGCCATACCGGCATTGAGTTTTGCCTTACCGCGATTGTTATAAATCACTTCATCATTCGCACCTAACGCTACAGCCTTGTCGTATGATTCAACGGCTCCTGCAAAATTATTTTCCTTGAAACGAGCATTACCTAATTGATAATAAACATCCTTATTCTTCGTGCCAAGAGACGCTGCTTTTTCGAGATGGGGGATAGCTTCTTTTTCTTTTTTCGAAAGCACGTACGCCATACCCAAAGCTTCGTACACACCTAAATCTGCTTTCCCTTTTTGAACGGATTTATCAAGATCAACAATGGTCGATGTGTAGTTCTGCATTTGGAAAAATGATTTGCCCCGTTTAGCATAAATATCATCTTCCTTTTCTCCACCCATCTCTGCATTCGTTAATGCCTCGATTGCTCCTTTGAAATTGTTTGCATCAAAGCGTAAGTACCCGGTGTACAAAGAAACCTTGCTGTCTTTCAATCCTGATTGCAATGCCTTTTCCAAATACGGTAAGGCCTGTTCTTTTTTGCCGAGGTTATAGTTTGCAATACCCAACATCTTCAACAAGTCAGGTGTTTCACCTTCTGTTGGTTTTGCTTTTTCCAAATCCTCCACTGCACCTGCATAGTCTTTCAATGTAAATTTTGCTGTACCGCGATTGACAAATGCCTTTCCATAAGTAGGATTGAGTTGAATAGCTTTATCAAAATCAGCAACAGAACCCGCAATATCGGTTGAATTCATTTTCGCTTTACCACGATTATTGAAGACCACTGCATCATTCATTCCAAGTTTGATAGCATTGTCATAATTCCTGATCGCACCAGCAAAATCATTCTTGATAAATTTTATATCACCTATGTTTTTAAACGCTTCTGCATCATTCGCACCAAGCGATGTGGCCATTTCTAAATCTTTCAATGAGTTGTCATAGTCCTTCTGGGCAAACTCAGCATTACCTTTATAGAGAAATACCTCCTTCGTATTAACACCGGCATTGATAGCGCGGCTTAATGATTCAATCGATGCACTGTATTCTTTATTCTTATACTGGCAAGTTCCAAGTTGAGTGAACACATCTTTGTCAGTAAGTCCAAGAGAAACAGCAGCAGTTAAACTTTTCACTGCCTCAGTACAATTTCCTTGTTGCGCAAGACTTAATCCCAACATCTTGAAAATGTCTTTATCCTTCACGCCTTTCTGAACTACCTTGTCCAACGTTTCAGATGCACCTTTGTAATCGTTGAGTGTGTATTTTGCTGTTCCTACCTTTTGATAAATCTCAACATCCGATCTTCCGCTCGCTAATATTTTTTCATAATCTGTAACACTGCCTTTCCAATCTTGTGATTTGTATTTTGCTTCCGCCCGATTTTCTAATGCCTTATCATAATCACTCTTCAGTTCCAATGCTTTATCAAAATCAGGAATAGATCCTTTGAAGTCTTGAGTATTGAATTTCGCTTTACCGCGATTATTAAACACAATAGCATCATTCAAACCAAGTTTGATAGCATTGTCATAATTTTTAATAGCACCAGCGAAATCATTCTTGATAAATTTTATATCACCCATGCTCTTAAAAGCCTCTGCATCATTCGCACCAAGTGATACTGCCTTCTCTAAGTCTTTCAACGCGTTATCGTAATCCTTCTGGATAAATTCAGCATTGCCCTTATGAAGAAATACTTCTTTGGTATTCACACCTGCATTAATTGCTCTGCTGAACGATTCGATTGAGGGAGTGTATTCTTTATTGTTATACTGACATGTACCTAATTGAATAAATACATCTTTGTCTGCAAGTCCTAATGAAACGGCAGCGGCCAAACTTTTTACAGCTTCAGCACAATTACCTTGTTGAGCGAAACTCAATCCCAGCATTTTAAAAACTTCTTTATCCTTCACACCTTTCTTCACAACGTTGTCAAGACTTTCGGAAGCGCCTTTGTAATCATTCAGATTATACTTAGCGGTTCCAACCTTTTGATAGATCTCTACATCTGATCTTCCACTGGATACTACTTTTTCAAAATCAGCAACACTGCCTTTCCAGTCTTGCGTTTTGTATCGTGCCTCCGCGCGGTTCTCTAACGCTTTGTCATAATTGCTTTTCATCTCAAGCGCTTTATCAAAGTCGGGGATCGAGCCTTTGAGGTCCTGAAGATTATATTTTGCTTTTCCTCTATTGTTATATAACACCGCATCCGCCTTTCCTGATGCAATGGCTTTGTCGTAATTGGTAATAGCTTCTTTATAGTTCTCCATTCTGAATTTCGCATTGCCCAGGTTGGCAAACGTTTCGAAACTGTTGGCACCCATACTCACTGCTTTCTCCAAATCGGTCGCGGCACTTTGGTAGTCGTCAAGATTATATTTTGCGTTACCGCGATATTCAAAAAGTTCAGCGGTGTTGATGCGCGCTTTTACGGCTTCATCAAAATCGGATTTTGCTTTTTCATATTCTTTTTGTTGATAGTAGGCAACGCCACGTTTTACAAAAACTTCTTTATTAGTGAAACCAGAATTGATGAGCTGACTAAATTGTACCGCTGCGTCACCATAATCTCCAGCTTTAAATTTTTTCATACCCAATTCCCACTGCACCTGCAAGAGTGAATCAGTTTTCTGAGCCGAAGCTTGCAAAACAATAAAAAGGATACCAACAGCCAAAAGCATTATTCTCATAGTGACAAGAAATTGATGTGTTGTAAAGTTATTAAATCCGATTGGGATTTAATGCCCTAAGAATTGAAGCTTGGAAGAATCAGAAGGTAATATTCCGGAAAGAAAAAGAGAATTATCCCTTCACCACATTACCCACCACCTGCATGGTTTCTAAGGAAGGTGATGCTTTACCTCCACGAGGCTCGATGGTCACCGCAAAAGCTGCAGCGCCATTGCCGATCTCTTTCATTTTAAGTAAACCGGCAAGATTGGTATCGAACACTCCAGCATCTACTGGCTTGCCATCAATAATAGCCCAGAGCTGATATTGATTTTCTTGTGCCAACGCACGCATGTTTTGCACGCTTAGGTAGACTTCCCTGGTTGATTCATTCCAATAAACATATGCCATCGACTCCGGTGCTCCTTCCGTACCTTTCATCACCACGCGTTTGAAATCCGGATTGTCAACAATTTTTAAATCGCTTTCAATTTTATCGAGTCGTTGGTTGACGGTATTGTAATCTTGTGCCACACGCTGATTCTGCGCGATGAGTTCAGTCAACTGACCTTGAGAGTTCATCCACTTGCTACGGTAATCATATGCAAAGTATGAAGCAACAATTGCTATCGTAACAGATGCTGCTACTGCGAATCTCCAGAAATTAGATTGATCGGCTTGAAGCGGAACTACTTTTGCTTCCGGTTTCCTCGCATCAATTTTTTGAAATAGATTTTCCCTAACGGCCTTTCTTGGCACGATTGCCATTTGCATCAACAATGCTTCCTGAGCTTCCTCTACGCGCTGAAGCTCTGTGCGAAGTTCAGGATATTGCGTGAGGTTCTTTTCAACCAAAGCACGCTCCTGCTCCGTAAGCTCACCGAGTGCATACGCTTCGAGTATTCCAGACGATATGTATTCTACTATGTTCACGTTGTTACGCCAAGTGTTATTCGTAATTGTTGCATAGCCAGTCGTAAGCGCGTTTTTACCGTGCCTAGCGGTATGTCAAATTCTTCTGCAAGCTCAGATTGTGTGTAGCCTTTAAAATATAAATACTCTACCACAAACTGCTGATCGGTTGAAAGTACCTTCAAAATTTCACTCACCCCAATGCCGTCTATGCGTTGTTCAATGTATTCTTCGTTGTCGATTCTACTTACGACCTTTTCTATTGGGGTGGTTTTCTGATCCTTACTTATTTCTTTTGATCGTGTTTTATCAATGGCCTGATTGCGAGTCACGTTCAACAACCAGGTAAAAAGCTTTCCCTTCGAGGCATCGTAGTTTTCGAAGCGATCCCAGATTTTCAGGAACACATCCTGCAAAACCTCTTCTGCAATTTCTTCTTTTTTAAGGATACGGAAGATAACACCATACAGAGCACCCGAATAATTATCGTACAAATATTCCAATGCTGATTTGTCTTTCGCTTTGAGTCGCGCGATTAAATCACTTTCGGAGATATGGAGTTTCGATGTGCTGATAGAAATCTATTTAGTGAAAGTAAATTAAATAGATCGGAATTGGCAAGACTTATTATTTACGAACAATTAAAAGCAAGTCGAGCGCTTTACTCCCGTCTTCTACAGTAACATAATCTTCATGATGAATGTTTGTAACCAATCCAGTATTTCCCGTTTGAAGTTTATTGCGATTATAACGGTTCAATATTTCATACGGTATGCGAAGGATAGAAGCGGGCAATTTATATTGAAGATTAAAAATATCAAATCGTGTAATGCGGTTTACGGATTTTCTATTCTGCTCATAGTACTCCATTACCTTTTCATTTCCGGTAATCCCTTTCATTTCCACCTGCTTAAAAATTCTGGTAGCAAGTGCGCTGAGTTCATCCGCAAGGTATTCGCGAACATGCCACGGATTTCGTGAAAGTGACATCTTTCTGTTTGGAGTAGTAATCAAAGCTATGCCCCCAGGTTTTAACACCCGATGGATTTCTTTCAAATACAAAAAATCATTTTCAATATGTTCAATCACCTGAAAACTCACAATGCTATCATAGGTATTGTCTTCCAAACCTCCCAGTGGTGGAATGTTCATACTGATGAATTTCCCGGAAGGATGCTTCTTCTGAAGATCAGCAATTACCGTTTCAATTTTATCCACAGCCGTGAAGGAAGTAGCAAGCTCCATTAATGTGCTCACGCCCCTGCCTTCGCCACAGCCTACCTCCAGTGTATTACCCTTAACATAATCGCGGGCTACAACATAGGCCTTGAAAAGACGTTGATGAATGGGGTTATCGGAGGTAATCTCCTCGCTGGTTATTTCGGTCGTATATATTTTTGCCATAAGAGTGGCAAAAATAAGAATTTACCGATGACGCTTCGAACTCCCTTTGTCTAATTCGTGTCTGTTATGCAAACGATTCAAAAATTCTTCCTTAATTTTCAATCCATGATGCGATACCTAAAACTTCTAGTTCTCTTCGTTTCCTTCTCAGCACAGGCACAGACTTTGAAGGATATCAATTACAGCTACTTTTACAATGTTACGGAACCGTTTTCTTTCGTGATGAAACCGCAGCGTTCTGCAACAGGTTGGAATGTTCATTACCGCCTTCAGCTTCGTGACACTTCCCTTCGGGCTGATCAGTTTGTCATCCAGTGGGACATTCGGAAAGATCTTGGGGAAAAAGAAGGTATTCCCATCCGACCTGAACGCATCGCCAAGTCAATTGAGTCATCGGCCATTGAAGGCAATGTCGGTTTAGATGGAAGTGGTGACCTCCAAATATTAACCGTTAAAATTTTAAACAACACCCTTAAGCGCGCATGGCTATTTTGGAAATCAATTGATCCGGAATATCCGGTAGATGGGATGGTAATCGATCAATATAAATCGGTCCTTTATGGTTATGTAAAAATGGGTGCAACAGCACTCATTCAAAGTGCTGATAGCACAAAAATCATTTCCTATTACAACGATAATTTCCCTGCTGCTGCTCCTGGATTTTCAGAAGGTTTAGCAAGGGTTTCGCCAGGTATGAAGCCGGATTCTACATTTACCGTGCATACCAACACGGATATTAACTTTGCATTGAAGGGACTTTATCTTGTTCAGAAAGACACGAACGAAACACATGGCTTTTCTTTTCGGGCAGAGCAGGATTATCCACGATTGGAGAAGGTAGAGAGTCTGGCCGATCCGCTGATTTACATTTGCACAAAACAAGAGTTCGATCGCGTAAAACTTGCCAAAGGCGACAAAAAAGCTTTTGACAAAGTGATCATCTCCATTACCGGAGATGTGGGTCGTGCGAAAACATTTATGCGCAGCTATTTCAAACGAGTTGAAGTGGCCAATCAACTTTTTACATCCTACAAAGAAGGGTGGAAAACAGATCGCGGCATGATTTACACTATTTTCGGTTTGCCCGATCAGGTTTATGCCTTCACCGATCGCGAAGTGTGGACCTACAAAAAGCAGTTTGACCTGAGTTTCAACTTCACAAAATCCAGTACTATTTTCGATCCGGATAATTACGTTCTCATCCGCGATAGCAAGTACACAGAATCATGGTATGAGGTGATTGATCTTTGGCGGAATGCGCGGTTCTAGAGTTTAAAGTTCCAAGTTCAGGGTTTTGTAACATCTGTGTTTGTTAGCAATCAATGATTCTAACTCCTAAATTCCATATTCTCAATACTATTTAGGAATTTGCGTACCAATGGAAAAGACAGAGATGATCTATGGCACCCGTGCTGTAATGGAGGCCGTATTAGCCGGAAAGGAAATTGAAAAAGTAATGATTCAAACCGGACTGGCAAATGACCTCATTAAAGAATTGATGGGGGTGTTGCGTGTGCATAATATTCCTATGAGTTTTGTGCCTCTGGAAAAACTCAAGCGACTATCCGCAAAAAATCATCAAGGGGTAATCTGTTTACTTTCTTCCGTTACCTATGCCTCCTTAGATAACATTATTGATAAAGCTTACAGTGAGGGCAAAGAACCCTTTATCCTGATACTGGATCGCATAACCGATGTTCGGAATTTTGGAGCCATTGTGCGCACAGCAGAATGTGCGGGTATGGATTGTATTGTTGTTGCCGATAAAGGTAGCGCGCTCATTACAGGCGATGCGATGAAAACTTCAGCAGGCGCTTTAAACCACTTACCTATCTGTAGAGAGGATTTAAAAAAGACTATTCAGTTTCTTCACGACAATGGTATTCGTGTGGTGGCGTGTACTGAAAAAGCAGAACAGAGTTTACACCAAGTTGGCCTCACGGGTCCGATTGCTGTAATGATGGGCTCTGAAGAAGATGGAATTTCTGATGTGCTCTTGCGCCATGCGGATGAGCTTGCTAAAATTCCTATGAAGGGGAAAATTGGTTCACTGAATGTTTCAGTAGCTGCCGGTGTAGCCATTTATGAAGTAGTGAGACAGAGAAGCATTGCATAAACGAACTCTTCAAAATAGCTGAGCATACCAAAAGTAAATCTCTGGTTAAAAAGCAATTGTTAAGGGTTACTGGTAACAGGAAACTGGTAACTGGAATCTCAGGAATATCTTTGTAAACAAATCACACTGAAATTTTATAACGTATTTTGAAAGCTTCACTTACAAGAACTCCGTTCCGTTCATTGCCTTTACATCATTCACAAATCTTCTGAATTGTTCTTCCTTATCTTTTTCGCAAACGATAATCACGTTGCCAAACTCGCCAATCAAATAACCATTCAGGCCTTGTGCTACAATGAGTTTATCAGGAGAAGCTTTAATGATGCAGTTGCGTGTATCATATAAAATGGAGGTAGCTCCTATTGCGTTGTTATATTCATCCTTCTCTGAAATTTCATGAATGGAATTCCATGAACCTAAATCAGACCAGGCGAAATCGCCTAAGCATACATACACATTCTTTGCTTTTTCCATGACACCATAATCGATGGAAATATTTTTGCATTGTGAGTATGCACTTACAATGGCTTCCTTTTCTTCAGGTGTTCCGAATTTTGATTTGGCTTCATCAAAGACTTCCGTCATCTCGGGTATGTACTTGTGCAAGGCTTCAACTATAGTCTTCACACCCCAAATAAAAATACCTGCGTTCCACACAAAATCGCCACTCTCTAAAAATTTTTTCGCCAGAGATAGTTCTGGCTTTTCTGTAAACGTCTTTACCTTCTTCGCAAAGCTTTTTTCAGTATGATATTGAATGTAACCATAACCTGTTTCAGGCCGCGTTGGCGGAATACCTAATGTGATTAATTTGTCTTGACCTTTTGCAAGATCGCTTGCCTTCTTAATGACCTCGTGAAATTCAATCTCATTTAAAATCAATTGATCAGAAGGGGAGACTACAATTACGGCTTCGTTATTTTTCTCTTCAATGCGGTAACTCGCGTATGCAATACAAGCCGCAGTATTTTTTCGCATGGGCTCTTCTAAAATTTGTTCGTTTGATAACTGAGGAAGTTGAGCCCTTACCAATCCTGCATGTTCCTCATGGGTCACAACGTAAATATTCTCTACAGGACAAATCGATGTGAAACGATCGAAGGTAGATTGAAGAAGTGTTTTACCGGTACCCAGAACATCTAAAAATTGTTTCGGTTTGGAGTTTCTGCTGTAAGGCCAAAAGCGAACTCCGATTCCGCCAGCCATGAGCACTACATATAAATTCTTGTTCATTTCCTTTTTAGATGTAAGACGTTTTGCAAAAGACGTAAGTCACCAAATTGTTTGAAAGTATTTTCACTGATATTACACAATTCCTT
>JBDTTT010000127.1:0-15773 GCA_039930485.1 Chryseolinea sp. | reverse complement strand
GGCCTGCCGCTGTTCGATGGTTAGAAACTTAAAACAAGCGCCTTCTCTTTTTTCACGAGGAACAAAATGCCAATTATAACGCTCAGCATCATCCAATGAAAACAAGGCTTTCCCTGTTGTCTTTTCATCAAGCGAGGAAAGAAAATCATTAGCTCGCGAAACCAATTTGGATGATTGTGCAAAAGTAATGGAAGTTGAAAAAAGAAGGATGAGAATGGTTGCTTTCATATCACACAAGGTAATAGGTATGAAATGCAATTCGGTTAAAACCTCAGGAAATTTTAAACTTGGAAGCCCAATCGATTAATATCAAGATCAAGTGACTTTTCTTTTCAAATCAGTAAAAATCAGTTCGGCATGAACACGCGAGTTTTCTATAAACCACTTGTTGGTTTTTAATCCACCGCACACTACACCTGCCAAATATAAATTCGGCACATTGGTCTCCATGGTTTCATCACTATAAACAGGAGTATGAAACTCATCTTTGTGAAATTGCACTCCACATCGTTTCATAAAATCGAAAGGAGGTTGGTAGCCTGTCATCGCCAACACAAAATCATTTTCTAATGTTACATTACCTTCTGGCGTTTTGATTTCAACGGTGGTCGGAGTGATGCGGATAATACTTGAATTAAAATGCGCTTTGATAGAAGCCTCTTTTATCCGGTTTTCTATGTCGGGCTTTACCCAATACTTTACGCTGTCGCGAATACTGCCTTCGCGAATTACCATGGTCACTTCTGCATCTTTTCGCCATGTTTCAAGTGCAACATCAACCGCTGAATTTGCCGCACCCACAACCACAATTTTCTGTGCGAAGTAAGGATGGGGCTCGTCATAATAGTGTTTTACCTTTGGTAAATCTTCACCTGGCACATTTAGTAAATAAGGCAGATCATAAAATCCAAGAGCAATAATGATGGACTTCGCTGTATAATTTCCTTTTGAAGTTGATACGTAATGAAGTTGATCCTCTGTGCGAATGGCTGTTACCTCTTCATAGAGTTTCACTTCCAGTTTCCAGGAAGAGCAAACTCTGCGATAATACTCCAACGCTTCACCGCGATTGGGTTTTGGTCCATGCGAAATAAACGGAACCTCACCGATCTCTAACCGATCGGATGTAGAAAAGAAAGTCATGTTAAGCGGATAGTGATAAATGGAATTTACCAAACACCCTTTATCAATAATGGTATATCGAAGTCCGGCTTTTTTTGCTTCTATGCCACACGCTAATCCGATAGGTCCAGCTCCAACTATTAAGACATCATAATTTATTTCCATCATCTTTAATCCTTTTACCCGCGCTAATCAAAAATAGAACTTATTTTATGTATTAAGACATACGGGGATGCATTGTTGTGGGTATCGTTTATAATGCGATTAGATAAGACTTCTTTTTTCTTATGGAGCGTTAGTGTCATATTTGTTTTTATGACAACTTCTTCCAAGCATCCAACCAACTTCATCAGCGGTATTGTAATTTGCTTACTGGGCGCCATTTGCTTTTCATCAAAGGCCATCTTTGTCAAAGCTGCCTATCGCGACACACCTGTTGATGCTGTTACCTTGTTGGCATTGCGTATGTTATTCTCTCTTCCATTCTTTATTCTCTCAGCCTATATTTCATCCAACAAAACCAATAATGTAAAATTTACTTTGAAGCAATGGCTCGGTGTTGCAGTTGTAGGCTGTCTCGGATACTATGTAAGTAGTTTATTGGACTTTTTGGGATTGCAATACATCTCTGCAGGCATTGAACGATTGGTGCTGTTCATTTATCCAACATTGGTATTGCTAATGTCGGCTTTGTTATTTAAGGTGAAAATCAAAAGTCAACAATGGCTTGCTCTGATCATTACCTATGCGGGATTGTGCATTGCTTTTTGGGGAGAGGTAAACACAGCAATCAATGCGTATGATTTTTACAAAGGCTCCATTCTTATTTTCATCTGTGCCATTACTTATGCGATGTACATTGTCGGCAGCGGAAGATTAATTCCTTCTCTTGGTGCGGCAAAGTTTAATAGTTATGCCATGAGTTTTGCTGGGGTAGCGGTACTTATTCATTTCTCGATTTCGAATTCCAACTCGCTTTTACATTTACCCTCTACTGTTTATGTGTATAGTTTCTTAATGGCCGTGTTGGCTACTGTCATTCCATCGTATTTAGTAGCAGAAGGGATTAAGCGCATAGGTTCTGATAACGCAGCCATTGTAGGAAGTGTTGGTCCGGTATCTACCATATTACAGGCCTACTTGATATTGGATGAACCCATTCGCGCACTTCAGGTAGTGGGAACTGTTTTTATTTTGTTTGGTATCTTAATGATTACAAGAAAAAGTAAAACAGAGATAGTTGTCGAGTAAATGATTTGATCCAGTTCCTTATATTAAATATTATTCTTTGTGAACCTTAGAGTCTTTGTGCCTTAGTGGCGAGTTGCTCTTGGCACAAAGTCTCTAAGACACAAAGAAGACACTAAGTTCGAAAATCATTCGCTCATATTGTTTTTTTTAATCCACCTGGATCGGTACTTTAGAATAATCAATACAACAATATGAACAAAAAACTAATCTTGTCACTCACACTTTTTGTGTTTGCGATTGGCTCTTTCGCACAGGTAAAACTTTTCAATGGGAAAGATTTAAGTGGATGGAAAATCCATGGCACAGAGAAGTGGTTTGTTGAAAATGGAGAATTGATTTGCGAGAGCGGACCCGATAAACAATACGGCTATCTCGTTTCAGATAAAGAGTTTGCCAATTTTGAATTGACCGTTGATTTCAAACAGGAATCAAATGGAAACAGTGGTGTTTTTTTCCATTGCTCTATCGAAGGAACCAAAATTGCCGGATGGCAAGCCGAAGTAGCACCAATGAATAAGCACACGGGAGGTATCTATGAGTCGTACGGAAGAGGATGGTTGATTCAACCGGATGCTGATGGAGAAAAGAAATTAAAAGAAGGTGATTGGAATACCATGGTAGTGCAAGTAGAGGGAAAGAAGGTAACAACGTTTCTCAATGGTGCTCCGATGATTACATTATTAGATGACAAGATTGGTGAATCTCACGGAAAGATTGCCCTTCAGATTCACGATGGTGGTGGTGTGAGAGTGCGATGGCGCAACATTCAATTGAAAGAATTGTAGAAGGCGAATGAATTAGTAACGCTTTTTTAATTTCCTGCCTGAATTCCTAATCCATCTATCAGGTACGGTTTTTTATTTTCAAACTTTAATGTGAAGGTGCCTTTTAGTTGGGCAGTGTTCACAATCATCTCTACTTTATCATCAGTAGTTTTCAGTGATGCAATCTTACCATCATCAAAATCATCATGAAGACGGGCAAACATAGCGACTTTGGCTTTGAGGTTGTTGGCGTCACTGGTTTCTTCTGAGACGGTTGTTCCATCGTTGCTGTCCGTCTCTACTACTTTTGCTTTCATGTTCTTTTTTATAAAAGCTTCTGTAAAATTCTCTTTTATAAACTTCTTCCATTGTTCTTTATCATTGAGTCCGATTACACGTACCATTTCTCTTGCCCTGCTCTCCATTATTTTTTCCATGGATTCCTGCGCGGATACTTGAAAGGACAATGCACTTATGATAAGAATTGAAAAAAGGTATTTCATAAAATATGGGTTTAGCATTTGAAATCAGATGCTGAAGAAAAGCAATTAGTTTGTCTTTCAATGTTAATTAAGGTTAACGAACGTTCCGATACACCTTGCCGTACTGACATTCTTACCTGAATAGCGTATTACATCTTATAGTTTTCAGCTAGTAATAGATTGATTTCTTGCATTAAAAGATTGAGGACTTGCACTTCACTCCTTCCCGAATTGCATTATTTCCTTTGATAAGAGGAATAAGTCAGAGGCAGTTGCAAAAAATGCAAATTGTTTATAAAACTGCCTTTTTAGAGTGATTTCATGCCAAAATCAATTCGTTGAAGTGCAAAGAACGAAACCAAAGACCGCATTTCAACCTATACTTTTGACTCATAATCAACAGGGAGCTATGAAGAAATACGTGTTACTGACAGCTAAAGACCAGGTCAATCTTGACAGTCTAGCTGTTGGACGTGATTATGTTGTCTCCCAACCTTTTGATTGGAAAGACCTTCAAATGTTGATTCAACGATTGATGAAGCGCAGAGTAAGTCAGAAAAGAATTGACGAACAAGTTGAATACAAGCCGAAGAAAATTGCGGTCGCATCAGTCAATGAACTTCTCATGCAACGGATCATGAAAGTGGTGGAGGAGAATATGACGAAAGCAGACTTTTCAGTAGAGGTATTTGCAAAAGAAGTGGGTATGAGTACAGCGCAACTTTACAGAAAAGTTACTGCGCTAACCGGATACGCACCGAATGATTTTATGCGACACATGCGATTACAACGCGCAGCCGATTTGCTAATGCAAAAGGCAGGCAATGTATCAGAGATAGGATATCAAGTAGGGTTTAACAACCTCTCCTACTTCTCGAAATGCTTTAAAGAAAAATTTGGAACACTACCATCATCGTTTTTGGGCTCCCGTTGTGGCGATTTAAAGTGAGGTAAATAAAAGTTGGCTGCTACGTTTCTACAGGTCAGAGTTACCGGTCTCCGGTGCTCTGATCTTAAGAGGCAAACAAAGTGTTGGGATGGAAAAGTGATAGAAAGAAATTGTGTTCCTGGAATTGAAATAAAAAAAGTGAAACTGAATGGAAGCGACTATGAAAAAGGTATCAAAATTTCAGAACGTGGTTTTAGTAACGGCTTTGTTGAATCTTCCACTCGTTATATTGATTATCCTGCTTTTGATTAGGGCACTATTCTCATAAGGTGTTAATTGTTGGCAATTAATTTTACCTCGATCAGAGTTACCTGTCTATGGGACTCTGATTTTTTTTGGATTTGATTAAATCGCTCTACCATCCTTCACCATTATCTCTGAGCCCTCCGCAAGAAATACCGATTTAGGTATTTCATTTTTGAGAAATGAGAAATCGCTTCCATAGATTTTTTCAAAATCAACATTAATAGAGTAATCTTTGGTTTTATATACCTCCCATTTAGGATGTTCGACTCCATATTCTGAAGTCCTCTTATCTTTTACTTTAGTATATCCCCAATAGTGCTCAGTGATAAACTCCTCTTCGCTTCCGCTCTCAATTTTATAATGCCATATCCCTGTCCGAACTTTAAAGGAATTCCAATTTTTCTTTTTCCATTTATATTCGACCGTTAAGGATTCGTCTTTTGTTCCCCATGAATGGGCCATCCGCATTGTTTCATAATTCTCCTTGTAAAGAGTGTTTGCAACAAAAGTGAGGGCTGGCTTTGGAACAATCTCTTTTATGAAAACAACTCCTCGTTTCCATTCACCATTGTCACTGTAGCGCACGTAGAATCTCAGATTGACTTCTTCAAAATGAATATGGAAGGGAATTTTGAATCCCATGATTTTTGTGTCCTGAAACATAAAACCAACCAGGCTTACATAGCATGTGTCCTTCCAAAGATCAATTTCTGTTTTGTAAGGTAAATAAGGCTCGAGAACTTTTCTGTCAACTGAATAATTAGCCATGGCTAATTTTCTCCATTCAGCCTGTAAGAATGTTTTTGTCATTGGTTTTAAAAGTATAGACAACGATCCATTAAAAGAAAATAGAATGAAGACAATCAAAAAAGATTATTCCTCCAAAGTATGGTGGGTTCGAATTCAGCAGTTGTCACACAAAAAAACCTACACCTGTTTCTCAGGTAAGCTTTTCGCGTAGCTTAAAATATTGAGGATAGCAGATGGTGGCGGCTCTATGGCAGCATCGTCCATTTCTTTGTGCAGGGATATGAGGTCGAGGTAAAGGGCTTGCAACGCATTGTCGCAGATCAGTGCCTTATCAATCTCCTTCGTCTCCGCCTCCGAAGTCTCGTGGTATATATACCTGATCAAGTCCGTTTGTGTAAAAGTTTTTATCATAGGCTTTATGTTGGATCATTTTCTTCCGCAGGTTTATCAATGCATATCGCATTCTACCAAGCGCAGTATTAATGCTCACACCGGTGCGCTCCGCAATTTCCTGGAAGCTCATCTGTAGGTAATGGCGCATAATCAGCACTTGTTTTTGTTCGGTAGGTAGTTCTTTAATCAAATCGCGCAGGCGACCACGCGTATCTTTTTGGGTTTGCTTTGTTTCAAACGACTCTTCTGCAAATTGCATGGAGTTGAACAACCGGCTTCCGTCCTCTAGAACGATCTCCGGGTGTCTTTTATTTTTCCGGAAGTGATCTATTGCAAGATTATGTGCAATACGGCAAATCCAGGGCAAAAATTTCCCCTCTTCATTATATTTACCACCGCGGATAGTGTTGATGGCCTTAATAAAGGTGTCTTGTAAAAGATCTTGTGCAGTATACCGATCCTTAACAATCAGATAGATAGCAGTATATACTTTGGACTTATGGCGGTACAGCAGCGTTTCAAAAGCTGCCTCGTTACCGTTTTCGTATTGTGACACTAATTCGCTGTCACTGGTTTTCTTGTCGATCATTCGGACTCACATTTAGGTAACGTAGAGGTCTCAGTCGATAATTGTCGGGGGTTTGTGAATGATTTAGAATGAAAAGATAGAGAGATTCCTGAAAGACGCAAAAAAAATTTAAAAATTTCTTGCCTTCCATACAATTTCTTTAGCTATTTGCTCGCAAATCCAGTGTTACGTTTGTGTATGGCAATCAGCAAGAAAAAAATTATTAAAAGTTTAGACAGTCTAAGCGAAGATTTGAAAGATTTAGTGCGCACCCAGTATCCAGCCGGGTACGATGCCAGCATTACGCGCATCAGCAATGGAAAAAAGGAGCCACTTTTTGTATTTCCACTGGAAACAGATGATGCCACTTACCTGGTGAAAGTGCCTGTTACCAAAAACAGCAGCGGAGGATACGATGTGGATGATGTTGAAGATGATGAAAAGGATGATGTGGTGGCAAAGGACGATGACTTTGGCACTGGCGATGATGTTGAAGCAGATGCTGGCAGCGATGATGACGATTACGAAGGTGGTGGCGGAAAAAGCCGCGAAGCCAGTTACGATCCGGACTTTGATAGTTAGTAGGTAATAAATTCAAATTTTAATCAAGTATCATGAACACCATCTGCAAAGATGGTGTTTTTGTTTTTAAAATATTATCGTCATTGCGAGGAAGCGTCCAGCGCTTCGCGGGACATGCTGACGAAGCAATCCCCTTCCTATGAAATACACACGAATGAGCCAATGATGTATTGAACTTAATTTAGTGCACCACTGTCTTTACAAAAGCACTTCGAATTAAGAGGATTACTTCGTCAATGTTTTTTGCGAAACGCAAAAAACCTCCTCGCAATGAGGTGCTTCTTTGATAATCAACTAAAACAGATTATCATTTCACTTTTTGTTGAAAGCCAAACATTGTTACTTTGAACTCCTTAAAATCTTCTTCAGTGATTAACACCTCTCCAGCCATCATGGGCGATATCAACATAGACGACCTCGATCCAAAAGAATACATTATCATTAAACGCGCGCGGGTTAACAATTTAAAAAACCTGAGCGTGGCCATTCCTCGAAATAAAATGGTGGTCATCACCGGACTTTCGGGTTCGGGCAAATCGTCTCTGGCATTTGATACGCTTTTTGCTGAAGGTCAGCGCATGTATGTAGAAAGCTTGAGCTCATATGCGCGCCAGTTTTTGGGCCGGATGGAAAAGCCTGAAGTGGATTATATAAGAGGTGTATCGCCTGCCATTGCCATCGAGCAAAAGGTGAACACAAGAAATCCTCGATCCACTGTTGGTACATCAACTGAGATTTATGATTACCTGAAATTACTTTTCGCTCGTATTGGTAAAACCTATTCACCTATCAGCGGAAAAGAAGTAAAGAGTGATACGGTAACTTCTGTGGTGGATTCATTAAATAAATTAAAGTCGGGCACGCGCGTGATGATTGCGTGTCCGCTACACATAAAGAAAGGCCGCAAGCTGAACGATGAATTGAATTTATTGCTGAGCAAAGGCTTTGCGCGAATTCTGATTGATGGAGAAGTAAAATTTATTGAAGAGCTCATTAATCCATCGACAGATAAAACAGAAGGGAAAGTAGCAACCAAGAAAAAAGCACCCGCTAAAAAAGTAAAAGAACCTGAAGTTGAGTATGAAGTATTGATTGATCGCGCCAGCATCAATCCAGAAGATGAAGACACAACCTTCCGACTTTCTGATTCAGTTCAAACCGCTTTCTTCGAAGGCGATGGTTATTGTACCGTTCATGCTGAAGGTCATGGCAAATTAAATTTCTCTGATCGCTTTGAATTAGATGGTATGACGTTCACGGAGCCATCCATTAATTTCTTCAGCTTCAACAATCCTTTTGGTGCGTGTCAAACCTGTGAAGGATTTGGAAAAGTATTGGGCATTGATGAAGATCTGGTTGTTCCTGACAAATCGCTTTCGGTTTATGAAGGTGCCATAGCACCCTGGCGAAGTGAAACCATGGGTGAGTGGCAAAAGCCATTGTTGAAGAATGGAATCAAATTTGATTTTCCGATCCATCGCCCATACAATGAACTCACTAAAGAACAACAAGATTTATTGTGGAATGGTAATTCATATTTCGAAGGCATTTGGAGTTTCTTCAAATACTTAGAATCGAAATTACATAAGATTCAATATCGTGTTTTGTTATCGCGCTATCGCGGAAGAACCAACTGTCCGGATTGCAAAGGAAGTCGTCTTCGCAAGGATGCGCAGTATGTAAAGATTGCAGATAAATCCATTACTGATCTGGTGTTGCTTCCCATTGAAGATGCACTAGCTTTTTTTCAACACGTAAAACTTCCGGATTACGAAAAGAAAATTTCTGATCGGATTCTTACCGAAATTACTTCGCGTTTGGAATACATGGACAAAGTAGGACTTGGATACCTTACTTTGAATAGATTGACGTCAACACTTTCAGGAGGAGAATATCAACGCATTAAACTGGCAACATCGTTGGGAAGTGCTTTAGTGGGTTCAATGTATATTTTAGATGAACCCAGTATTGGATTACATCCAAAGGATACAGATCGTATGATCGGTGTTTTAAAATCGCTGCGCGATCTTGGTAATACGGTTATCATCGTTGAGCACGAAGAAGAAATAATGCGAGCAGCTGATCAAATTATTGACATTGGTCCAGATGCCGGAAGTCATGGTGGCGAATTGGTATTTCAGGGAACGATAAAAGATGTCAATGGGAAAGTACAATCACACACGACTGATTACTTAACAGGCAAAGAAAAAATTGCCTGGCCCGATAAAAGACGCAAGTGGAAAGACGGAATCACAATAATTGGTGCGCGTGAAAATAATTTGAAAAATTTAACAGTGAAAATCCCGATGGGTGCATTCACTGTAGTTACAGGTGTAAGCGGTTCAGGAAAATCAACATTGATTAAAAAGATTCTTTATCCTGCTGTCGGTCGCATGAATGGATCGGTTGGTGAGACACCAGGAAAATACGATAAGCTCGAAGGCGACTTCGCGAAAGTAACTCAAGTAGAGTTTGTCGATCAGAATCCGATCGGAAAATCATCACGATCGAATCCCATCAGTTATGTAAAAGGATACGATGCCATTCGTCAGCTATTTGCAGATCAACCATTAGCTAAACAACGTGGTTATAAGCCTTCTCACTTTTCGTTTAACGTAGAAGGAGGCAGATGCGAAACGTGTGAGGGCGAAGGAGAGATCAGAGTAGAGATGCAGTTTATGGCCGACATCTTTTTGAAATGCGAAAGTTGTCATGGCAAACGCTTCAAGCAAGAAGTGTTAGAAGTAGAACACAATGGAAAAAATATTGCCGACATTCTCGACATGACGGTAGAAGCAGGCTTGTCATTCTTTGAAGACAAGAGGACCATTCACGATAAAATTCTTCCGATGAATGATGTAGGTCTAGGTTATGTTAAACTCGGACAATCATCCAACTCATTGAGTGGAGGCGAAGCGCAACGCGTTAAGCTTGCGTCATTCCTCGGAAAAAATTCGCACGAAGGTCACATACTTTTCATTTTTGATGAACCCACCACAGGTCTTCACTTCCACGACATCTCTAAATTGCTAAAGGCGATGAATGCATTGGTGGATGAAGGTCATAGTGTGGTAGTTATTGAGCACAATCTTGATGTCATTAAATGTGCCGATTGGATTATTGATCTTGGACCTGAAGGTGGAGAAAAAAAGGGCGGTACATTAATGTTTGAAGGGACACCTGAGGAGATGGTGAAGAAGGGTAAAGGTTATACTGCTGAATTTTTGAAGGAGAGAGTGATTCGATAATTCGTTGATGAGGTAATTTGAAGATTTGAAAAATGTGCCGATTTGAAAATTACACTCTACATTGTCGATGCACTTCATTTTCAAATTGCTCACTACACCATCAACGAATTACCGAATCAATACATCAACTAATTTATACTTCAATGAAAAAAGTAATTTTATCGCTTCCATTGCTTATCGCATTTCTTGTAATATCCTGTGGCACTAAAAATAATCCTGCTCAACAAGAATGGGTCCAACTGTTCAATAAAAAAGATTTGAACGAATGGCGCGTGAAGATTCGCGGTTATGAGCTGGATAATAATTTTGGAAATACCTTTCGGGTTGAAGACAGCGTGTTAAAAGTTTCATACGATCAGTACGATAGTTTTCGTGCGCGATATGGACACATTTTTTACAAGGAAAAATTCTCGTATTACAAAGTAGCGGTTGAATATCGCTTTACAGGTGATCAGGCAACAGGAGGTGAAGGTTGGGCCATGCGCAACAGCGGCATTATGTTGCATTGCCTATCACCAGAAAGTATGGGCAAGGATCAGGATTTTCCAATATCCATTGAAGTTCAACTGTTAGGAGGTTTGGGTCAAGGCGAAAGATCTACAGCCAATCTTTGTTCGCCCGGGACGCATGTGATGATGAAGGACTCGTTGTTTACACCACATTGTGTAAACTCAACATCGAAAACATATAATGGTGATCAGTGGGTGCGTGTGGAAGTCCTAGTGTTAAGTGACTCATTGATTGCTCATATTGTGGAGGGTGATACCGTATTAAAATATTCGAAACCTCAAATCGGTGGAGAAATGGTAAGTGGTTTTGATCCGGCAGTAAAATTGGATGGAACAATGTTAACCGATGGATACATTTCACTTCAAAGTGAAAGTCACCCGGTTGAATTTCGAAAAGTTGAACTGCTAAATCTAAAAGGGTGTATGGATCCAAATGCGATTAATTACAAATCGTATTACGTAAAAGCTGACAATTCGCTTTGTCAGTACAAATAGCAATTCTCTTTTCTCTTCTTCGCATTCGATTTAAATTCAAATTTTAAACATCTGGTATTTTTTCTTTAGCAGAAGAAAAAGTATTCGACTGTTATATCTGAAATAAAGGTAATTTAACAATGTGCAAATTTGCCAATGTGATTTTCAAATTTGGTACCGCATTCATTTTCAAATTTGCAAATCGGTACATTTTCAAATTAATTATCTATGTCCATCAAAGTTGCGATCCGCCATCAAATGTATTATGAGTATGATCGCTCAGTCAATCTCTCGCCTCATACCTTTCGGTTAAGACCGGCACCACATTGTCGTACTCCGATTCTTTCGTACTCACTAAAGATTAAACCCTACAATCATTTTATAAACTGGCAGCAAGATCCATTTGGTAATATGCTGGCGCGTGTGGTCTTTCCGGAGAAAACAACCAAGCTTCATTTTGAAGTGGAGGTAATTGCGGATATGATTGTGATAAATCCGTTTGATTTCTTCGTGGAGAAATATGCAGATGATTTTCCATTCGCTTATGATAATCAACTCAAAAAAGAATTGCTTCCTTATTTTGAAGTAACAGAAAATGGCCCGCTTCTTCAACAATGGGTTAAGCAAATCGATATTTCTCAAAAGAAAAGTATCATTAACTTTTTGGTTGAGTTGAACCAAATGGTTTGGAGAAACACGCAATACACGGTTCGATTGGAGCCTGGAGTTCAGCCATGTGAACAAACATTGGGATTGAAAAGTGGTTCATGCCGTGACTCAGGTTGGTTGTTGGTTCAAATACTACGTCATCTTGGTTTGGCTGCGCGATTTGCTTCGGGATATTTAATTCAATTGAAGGCAGATCAGAAAGCGCTTAATGGTCCATCAGGTACAGAGCAGGATTTTACTGATCTCCATGCATGGGCAGAAGTATTTATTCCAGGCGCTGGTTGGGTAGGTCTTGATCCTACTTCAGGATTGTTTGCTGGTGAAGGACACATTCCACTTTGTTGTACTCCCGATCCGGTAAGTGCTGCGCCCGTCACTGGATTAAGTGATGTGTGTAACGTAACTTTCAATTTCAAAAATGAAGTTGTTCGCATTCACGAAGATCCACGGGTAACAAAGCCGTATACCGAAGAGCAATGGTCTACCATCATGGCTCTTGGAAATAAAGTAGATGAAGATTTTCAACGAGGTGATATTCGACTCACCATGGGAGGTGAACCCACTTTTGTTTCTGTTGATGATATGGAAGCAAAAGAATGGAACACAGGTGCGGATGGTCCAGAGAAAAGAAAACTCGGAGCAGATCTGATCAAAAGATTAAAAAATGTTTTTGCTCCGAAAGGATACATACATAAAGGACAAGGTAAATGGTATCCGGGCGAGCCATTGCCACGTTGGCAATATTCCGCTTACTGGCGAAACGATGGACAAGCCATTTGGAAAAATGATTCGTTGCTTGACATAGGTGATACTCAATCACATTATACAGTTGAAGACGCAAAGAAATTAACACATGAGTTAACAAAATTTTTAAATATTCCGCAAGAACACATTCATCCGGCAATGGAAGATGTATTTTATTTTTTGTGGGAAGAAAATAAAGTGCCCGTTAATGTTGATCCATACAAAGCAAATCTGAACGATCCGCTAGAGCGACAAAAACTCGCAGAGCTTTTAACAAAAGGGTTAGGTAATGCGGTGGGCTATGTCATTCCAATGGAATGGAATCATTGGAACAATAGATGGATTTCATGTCCATGGCCATTTCGAAATAATCAACTCGTTCTTGTTCCGGGAAATTCACCAATTGGGTTACGCCTTCCATTGAAATCGCTGGCCTACATCAATGAAACAAAAGAGCAACGCAAAGTTGAACGCAGTACATTTGAAGTACTTCCAGCATTGGAAAACTTTCAAACAAAAGTTGGGCTTCGTTACTCATTACCAATTGCTGTAGAAGACTTGCCGAAAGAATTTTATCAACAGCCATATTCTGAAGTAGAAGAAGAGGATGATGAGAAACCGAAAGTAAAAAAGAAGCCTGAAGAAAAATACGAGCCTACCTTTGAAGTGTTCACAATTAAAACTGCATTGTGTATTGAAGTGCGTGAAGGAAAAATTTATTTCTTCATGCCACCGCTTACCTATGTAGAACATTACTTTGATTTGCTTGCTTCCATTGAAGCCGCTGCTGAGAAATTAAATCTGAAAGTGATCATCGAAGGTTATGAACCACCACATGATAATCGCGTAACAAAACTCTCACTGTCTCCTGATCCTGGAGTTTTAGAAGTAAACATTCATCCTGCAAAGAGTTGGAAAGAGATCGTGAACAACTACGATATTCTTTTTGAGCAAGCACGACTCAGTAGATTAAGTACAGAGAAATTTAATCTGGATGGAAAACACACCGGCACAGGTGGAGGTAATCACATAACCATTGGAGGAATTACACCATCGGATAGTCCATTGTTGAGACGACCTGATTTGCTGCGAAGTTTAATTACCTATTGGCAACATCATCCTGGATTGTCGTATTTATTTTCTTCTTCGTTTGTCGGGCCAACCAGTCAGGCACCTCGTGTGGATGAAGGGCGACAGGAAATGTTGTATGAATTGGAAATTGCTTTCAGTCAGATTCCTGAGAAAGGTGATGTTCCGTTTTGGATGGTTGATCGGATTTTCAGAAATCTTTTGATTGATATTACAGGTAATACCCATCGCGCAGAATTTTGCATTGATAAATTATATTCTCCTGATAGTTCAACAGGTCGGTTAGGCATTCTGGAGTTTAGAGGTTTTGACATGCCTCCGAATAAACAGATGTGTATCGTTCAACTGTTGTTGATCCGCTCTATTGTTGCAATGTTCTGGCAGAAACCATACAAACATAAACTCACTCGTTGGGGAACAGAGTTGTATGACAAATTCATGCTACCGCATTATGTTCAACAAGACTTAGCCGAAGTAACACGCGATCTTCAAGAAGCAGGTTACCCATTTCAACTTGATTGGCTTGAAACATTTTTTGAATTCCGTTTTCCTTTGTATGGAAAAATTACAGTTCAGGATATGGAGTTACTTGTTCGCATGGGCATCGAACCGTGGCATGTGTTGGGAGAAGAATCATCTAGTGCAGGCACCTCAAGATTTGTAGACTCATCTGTTGAACGTGTTGAAATAAAAGTGAGAAACTTTAATCATGAACGTTACATGATCACTTGCAATGGTGTTCCTGTTCCATTGCAAACAACATTAGTGAAAGGTGAATATGTTGCCGGAGTACGTTATCGCGCATGGACTCCTCCATCGGCATTGCATCCCACATTAGGTAAAGATGTTCCGTTGGTATTTGATTTTGTTGATACATGGAATCATCGCTCTATCGGTGGATGTACCTATCATGTGGCGCACCCAGGCGGAAGAAATTACGATACGTTCCCGGTGAATTCATACGAAGCAGAAGGGCGTAGGATCAGCAGATTCTGGACACAAGGTCATACACAAGGAGCCATTACACCGTCCGAAAATTTTAGTACCGCAGCACGTTATCTGGAACCAAATCAAATTCCGAAAAATTTTGATCCGCCTCCATTAAAAATAAGTCCGGAATATCCTCGTACTTTAGACCTTCGACAATTCTAAAACTAATGACCACGAATGCACGAATGAATTTATTCTTGCATTCGTGGCAAAAAATCACGTTGTATGGACAAGATACTTTTCAAAGAAGAAAGCTATCAGATAATTGGAAAGTGCATGGAGGTGCACAACAATCTCGGAGCTGGATTTTTGGAGATTGTATATAAGGATGCTTTGGAGTATGAGTTTAAGAAAGCACATATTCATTATGAAAGAGAGAAAATGTATGAAGTGAATTATAAAGACATAATTTTACCGCATCGCTTTTGCGCAGACTTTGTAGTTTACGAAAATATTATTCTGGAAGTAAAAGGTGTGGATGGGATTGCGGATGAATTTGTAGCACAAGCGATTAACTATTTAAAAGTTTCTCAAAATCAATTGGCCTTGCTGGTAAATTTTGGAGAGCTAAAATTGAACTATAAAAGAATCGTACTATAGAAAATTGCTTTGAACCTGCATTTATTCGTGCATTCGTGGCAAAAAAAGGAAAGTAATGGCTAACGGATTTCAACCTATATCACTCAGCAACTTAACAGCAGGCTACCTCTCTGATCAAAAGGTAATTGACGAATGTTTCAATCAGAATGAGCAAGCGAAAGATTCCTGGAAACAGTTGTTGACCAATATTGAAAACCTGGGAACCGCTGAATTAAAAAATCGGCAACAGGAATTATTAAAAATCCTTCAGGAGAATGGTGTTACCTACAATGTGTATGGTGATACAAGCGGACTCAATCGTCCGTGGTTATTAGATGCTGTACCACTCATAATATCTGCTGCT
>JBDTTT010000126.1:0-16041 GCA_039930485.1 Chryseolinea sp. | reverse complement strand
CTTCTTTGGTAACTTCATCCTGAACGAAAGCAATAATGGCCAGATCGGCAGGGTCAGTAGTGTTGGTTACTTGCCAGGTTTTAGGTCCCACGATGACGCTATCATTCTTAAGTAATGGTAGGGTAATTGGAGTTCCTGCAGCATTAGGAAGAAGCTTTCGTAAAACGAATTTATTATTGCCTACCGTCTTCTCTACAATGGCAATATGAATAACAGGTTTGTTAAAGATTGGGCTTATTATGTTTTGTAAAGCTTTTGCTGAAACCGATACTGTAAGTTCGCCAGGATTAACCGAAGGCGAAGGAATGATTGAAATAGAGAATGGTGATGTATTTAAAGATCGCAGCGCTGAATAATTAACGAACCAATTGTTTGTTAGATTTCCTTCACTTACTCCATCAATATACGCTCTTGGAATAAGTTGTGAACCGTTCGATATTCCGTAAAAAGCAGCGCGAGCATTGGGGTCTGTTAGATTATCACTGCTTACCGGATCTGGGCCAGGAAAGGACAAGTTATACTGAAGCTTCACCACTTCAGTAGAGGCTAATCCTTTGAATGCATTATTATTTGCTGTGTATTCCGGCTCAGACTCGTTTGTAAAGTTTTCAAGAAGCAAAAGCCTGTTTCGTTCCGTGATCGTTACATTATTAAAAGCAAAACCTTCAGACTCTCCGTCACCATTGCTTCCAAAGGCAATTCTAAAGCGCACTTTACTTCGATTTGGAAGTGCGATTTCATCATCCAAGGCACGCTTTCCTTCGAGCCATTCATTACTGATACCGGCCATATCACCTGACCAACCCACCTGACTATCGCCAATCTTGCCAGAGAAAAATCCGGTAGTATTAAACCAATTCTGACCGCTACCTGGAGCACCGAGCGCATTCCATTTAACACCTCCGTTAGTAGAGTATTCCAACACTGCTCCATCGGACTTTTGTTGGGTATTCGAAATGAAATCAAAGGATATTACAGGCCTTTGAAATCCTGAGATATCGAGGCATGGGCTGTTCACAACGGAGGCATCATTGGAATTGTAATTTCCTGAAGCATTCGTCACCCACGCATTAGAGCTTGAGTTAATTATTGTTTTGGTGGGTGTAGCAAATTCCCATGTGGTGCTATCCTTCAAATCTTCAACAGACCAGAAACCATCACCGCCATTAAGCGCACTCATTTCATATGGAGTTGTCGAACTTAAAGTTTTGATGTAGGGGAGTACGGAAACAACTTTCTTAATACTATCGCTGCATCCAAGATTTGTATAAGTTGTTAATGAAACAGTGAACTGTCCGGAAGCGCCATATGTATGAAAGGGTTTTGAGTATTTTCCAGATGTTCTGCCACCGTTATTATTTGGGGCCACAATGTTAAAGGCACTATCTTTTCGGATCAATGCATCACCATCTCCAAAAGACCATTGAAAGTCTTTAACCGGAATATCTGCTTTTCCAGAAAACCGTGTGGCATCTCCCTCGCACAGAAAATTGTATCCAAAATCTGGTTTAGGATTTTGTCCCACTGTAATCGGGTAAGTTGCTGAGGCTGTACAAACCTGTCCATTGGTATTTGACTTTACGAGCAAGGATAAAGTATAAACACCCGGAGTTGTATAGACGTGATTTACATTTTGAGTTAGATATTTTACGGTATCGTCTCCCAGTGTCCATTCCCAGGAAATAGTATTGGTGGATGGCCCGAAGAAAGTTGCCATTACATCTTCACATAAGGGAGGTGTTGTGAGATTGATAACCGGAGCTGGCACAATAATGATCATAGAGTTATCTGCCAAACCCTGACAACCATACAAGGCTTGTTTTACTGTATATGTTTTATTTGTTGGATTGACGGTGCTAATCTGTGTATCGAAAACGGGTCCTTGACCTACTTCGGTCGGTCCATCATACCAATGAAATTCTGTAGACCCAATGTCGGATGAAACGGTTAGCACCCTTCGGTCTTGGTAATTTTGACAATACTGTTGATCTAGGGCAGTGGGTGCCTTTACTTTGTTCACAACAAAGAAATCACGGGTCACGGTATTAGGGCAACCTCCTACAGGAGCAAAATTATCATCGTTGTAGTTGTATGTTATTGTGAATGGTTTATTGATGTCGGAAGGAGCGAATGTAATTTCTGAGGGATCAAAGAAGTAATCCGGTCCTGCGGTGGTAATGGAATTATCAGTTCCGTCATTAATGGTGTAACTGTTGGTGATGTAGGAGGGTACGTTTGTTACTAATTTTATAGGCAAGTTATCAGAACATATTGCCTGATTGTCTGCAATAGAGGTAATTACAGGAGGCTTACCAATATTGGTAATTTGAAAGTAACCATAGCCCGGCCAGCCCTCGGACGTTTGATCATAAATCGTAACGTTTGAAGAATTTTTCTGAACAACATGTTGATCAGCAACAATGAGAATATAGAAGCAATTCGAAAGATATCCGCTGTTTGCAACTTTATTTATATCTAAAAGATATTCCTGTGGATTTCCCGTAGGACTCAAAGGGTAATTTGGACTTCCGACAGGCACTTCGTCACCAGCATCGCAACTATAATACCCCAGTCTTTTAAAAGTATAAGTGTAAGAAACAGTTCCATACCCTAAGCCATCCCAATATTGATAAGAGAAAGGAGCCAGGTAAGTTAAGTTTGGTTTCAGCGGGTTGCTCATAGTTCTGTTACTACAATAGTATGTCTCTAATCCAAGTATCGCATTTGCAGGAGTAACATTTACCTTCAACACATCAGATGATTGACAACCATTATAGGTGTATGTAAAAGTGATGGGCATGTCCGATTGAGCTCCAACGGTCTTTGGGTCGAAATAAAAGAGGGTGTCAGAATGTTGACTTACTCCTAAGCCGCTGAAATAATATTTTCCACCGCTCGGGTTTACTTTCACTTTGTTAGAAAGCAGATAGACAGAATCCTGATCGGCAAAATTTGATTTTACAGTTGCAAGAAAGTTTGCTTTGGGAACAGGTCTAACTACTATATCGACATCGTCTGTCACGGGTCCGTCTCCATTATCATCATCTACTGTTAATGTGTAGGTTGTATTTACTGTAGGAGAGGCCACCGGATTGGGGCAATTTATACAACTTAAACCTGTCGTTGGTGACCAAGAGTAGCTATGAAATCCAGTTCCACCTACTGCGGCAGGACTTCCACCAATCGTTACACCTTGCCCCTCACATACAATTTTGTCTGACCCTGCAAAAGCGCTTAGCGAAGCGATAGTAAATGTTGCTGTTTGAGTTAAGGTTAATGTAGTACAATTTATGGATGAGGCTTCTACTTCGTAGACGTATGTGTTGGAGGCACTTTGTGTGAAGGGGCCAAAGGTTAGTTGTCCACCATTACCCGCTTGTGCACTTGTAAAACTGCCTATCGTTGGAGAAATTCTTCTTACTCTATAACTAACTGTAGATTGTGTGCTTCCGCCTACAAGAACTGAATAGTTCTGGTTTACCGCAGGGGCCGCATTGCTTGGTGATACAGCCATGGCCAGATTGATAGCCGGGTTTATGGTAAGGGTACTGACTGAAGTTGAGCTGAGCCCGTTTGTATTATTTAACACTGTAACCGTGAGACCACTACCGGCCATTCCTGCTAATGTTTTAAATGTGATAGAAGTATTGGTGTGAGCAATAATTTCAGCAGGAGTTGTAGAAGTACTATTTATGGTCACTGTTGGTACTGCTGCACCAAAATTACCCCCACTGATTACGATGTTATCATTCACGCAGGTTGAAACGGGAGAAAAAGGACTTCCTGTAAATGAGGGTGGAGCTTCACTTGTGAAGGTTATGCTTTGGGCGCTGGTTGCATTATCAACACCATCTTCTATTGGATTCATGCCCAAGAAGTAAACCTGATTTCCTGCTAGATTGGAAGATGGGTCTATGGTAACAATTTTATTTGTACCATCTATACTCGCCACAAAAGGAACATCAGCACCTCCTGCATTTGTTAATTTGAAGTTCACCAATGTAAGCAGGTTGGCGGCTGAGATGGCGCTGTTGTCTAAATTGCGAATCGCTTCATTGAACGTTATGGTTAAGTTGGTTGATACAGATACATTGGTTTCGGTATTAAAAGGACTAAATGTAAGGGTAGGAGGTTGTGTATCACCTGTAGTAAATGTAATGCTGGCAGGATCGGGACTGATTAAATTATTATTACTGTCTTCTACTCCTGCAATGGCAACATAAATCACAGTATTCCCTGGTAACACTGAAGTTGGATCAATAGTTACTTGATCATCACTTCCATTAATCGTAGCATCAAAAGGTATATTCGTTCCGGAAGCATCTGTAATTTTTAATGTTATTCTTCCATCAATAGAGGTGTTGGTCAGATTCGCGTCATCGGAGGCTCTACGAATGGCCTCATTGAAATTGATAACAATGTTGTTAGTTTCAATAACACCGGTAGCACCGTTTAGCGGATTGAAGGTTGGAACAGGAGGCTGTGTATCAATTGTTGTAAAAGTGATATTTGCTGCAGTCGTTGCGTTATTAGAAGCATCTTCTACTGGTGCTATGCTAAGATAATAAACCTGATCTGTATTGAGATTTGATGTTGGATCAATTGTTATTTGATCATCACTGCCATTTATTGTTGCAATAAACGGCACATCAGCTCCGGCAGCATTTGTCAATTTAAGTGTTAATAAACTTCCAACATTTGCATTATCAATATCAGAGTCATTGATATTCCGAACGGTTTCATCAAAACTGACAACAAGGTTGCTTGCAACGGACACGTTAACAGCGCTAGCAATAGGACTAAATGTTATTGTTGGCGTTACATAGTCGACAACGGTAAATGTAAAGGATGTTGGATTTGGGGCAATTACAGTGTTACTACCGTTTTCAACATCAGCTACTGCAATGAAAATAATGGCACCAGAGGGTAGGTTACCAGAAGGATTAATGGTCACCACTGTTTTGCCTGCATTTATTGTTGCATCAAACGGTATATCCGCACCTGAACCATCCGTAATCTTTAATGTAATATGATTATCAATAGCATCTGTTCCAGAGTCAGTAATGGTTGCGTCTCCTGGAGCTGAGTCTCGGATAAGTTCACTAAAGGTTAATACAATATCACCGCTTTGGTTTACACCAGTTGCACCTCCTGCCGGTACGGAGGTAAAGGTTGGCTGAGCCCACGAAAAAAGTGTGGTCGCAATAAGTAAAAAACAAATCAGCGCTAAATAGTTAACGAATTTTGGTAATGATTTTTCCATGCACATTAATTTCTTAATTCTCCGTTCTTATCTGTTTTAATCAACATGATGGAAGATTGTGTTCCCAATGATTTAGATCCACAAATCAAAAAGCCACCGTCACTTGTTTCACGAATAGAGGCAATGGTTTCATCTGTTGAGCCACCAATAATTTTATTCCACAAAACATTTCCACTGGCATCTAATCGGATGAGCCAAATGTCTTTTCCTCCATTACCGCGTTGTGGTGTTGTAGTTAATGTTCCTCCCAATAAATAGCCACCATCTTTTGTAGAGGTAATGGCATCGCCAGTGTCTTCACTAACTGAAACAGTGGAGTCGTTTAATGATACATTGTTTGCCGAGTTGATACCATCAAAGTATCGTGCAGAACCTGACTTGAAGTTGCCACTTTCATCGACTCTGATAAAAAACAAATTCGCTTTCTTGCCATCGGTCTGCGATGTTGTGCCAATGGCACAGTAACCAATGGCAGCAGGACGAAGATCATTAACGATAAAAGACCGATCACTAACTTCTCCATAGTAATCACTGTTCACAAAAGTAGAGCTGTCTTTTACAACTGGTATGGTTAAGTATCCACGGGTTAAATCACCTTGGCTTATCGTGAGTGATGAAGCCCAGAGAATATTTCCTGAATTGTTATATTGGACTCCATTTGCCAATGTATAATTCCGATCAATGTAATTGTATTGTTTTTTCCAGATTGTATCGAGCGTGGTTGGATCAAGTGCTGCGATAAATGAATTCTCGGTAGTGCCTGGAACGCGGAAGCTTCCCAGTGTAATCAGGTTCCCCTGATTATCTTTTGTAATTGATTTTGCGTGAAAGTCGATGTGAATATCCACTGTATCTGCAGGATCATCCTTTGATAAGGCATAGGACTTATCAGTCTGCACTGTACCATCGAGGCTTAGAGTTACCATACGCGACCAGTTATTTACCAGATCCGAAATCTTTTCTGATGTTGGAGTGATTTTAATACTGTCTCCTAAAACGATGTAACCATTTGCCGTCTGCATTACGCTGCTACACGTACCTCCATCCAGAACGGTCTCCCAGGCAGTTTGTCCAAAGCGATCTGTTTTAATGATCACCATTTTTGAGTCAGAGTTATCACCAGTCACTACAATTGTTCCAACAATGATAAATCCATCAGAAGTAATCTCTGCTGCAGAGGCTACATAACTATTACCACCTTCATAAAAATGCATAAAGGTGTTCCGGTTTTCGATCGGGGCATCGTCCAGATTTTGGCAATTCTGGAAGGCCAGGCAGATCAGTCCAATTAAGAGAAAAGAGAGCTTCTTCATTTGCGCGTACGCTTTTTAGGATTAAAAACATTGTAAACATACCCAACGGTGAAGCTTACTGAATTGATTGAAAAGAGAGCATCTACATAACCATCGGTTGGGATGGATTTTAAGTAGAGGTCGTAAAGATTTTCAGAATTGGTAATGGTTGTAAGACCATAAGTGTATCTAACCTCTGCTACAGCAAAACCATTTGGCACTTTAACCTTTATACCAGCAGAGGCTAATGCATTAAAATTGAATTGATGCCGTTGAAAGGTGATATTTTCCGACTGTTCATCGTATGAACTTCTGTCTATTTTAGAACGTGAAAAAGTGTTGGTTGCCTTTGTTAAATAATCTGCCGAAACACCCAGGCTAATATAAGGATTGAGTTTGCTCTTTTTTAGAAAAGCATACTGGATTGATATAGGAATTGAAATCCAGGTCTGTTTCTCTTTCCCTTCTGTAGTATACTCCAGCGTTTCTCCGTTGCTAAAATCAGTTTTGGTAACTTTATTTTCGTAGTTAAATGATTTCAATTGAAGATTGAGCTCAGCACTGAGCACGAGATTCTTTGCAAATGGAACCTCACCCACCAGACCACTCTGAAATCCTATTCCTAAATCGTATTTACTTGTACCATCATTAGATGGCAGGTAACTTTTTACGTTCGGTTGTGTGGCATTTGCCCCGATTTTAGCTCCAATGCGATAAATCGGATCGGTGCGAAATGTTCTGTATAATGAGATGAATTCTGCAGGATCGTCTTTTAAGTTTATTTCGAAGTAATGATCTGTTCGCAATAGGCTAAGCATCGCGTTATCTGCTTTCTCAGGTTCTTCCAGATAGATATAGGAAAGGGTGAGGAGTTTATACGCTTCTACTTTTTCCTGCCTGTTAAATTTTGGTAAGAAACCTTCCAAGATAGAAGGTATCTCGTGCAGTCTGCCCTGCTCATAAGTAGCGCGCGCAAGACGCAATGTTTGTGCGCCAGAGGTAAGCTGGGCGTAACTGGTTGCGGATAAAAATAGAAATAGGAGAGAGGGTAAAAGTTTTTTCATTCTTCATTAATTGTTATTGGGAGGAATGTCAGCACAGGTCTGTTCATACGGCAAGTCATCGCCTACATATGTCTCCCATTCGTCTTTATTCATATTGCGTTTTACATCACCACATAAAATACTGGCCATGCTTGGGATTTTTGTTGGCCATGCGTGAATGGTATGTTCAACACCTTTTACTGTTTCGGTTGAGCTGTGAACGCTGGCGAGAAGTTGCTCATCATCTGGTGTGAAGGCAACACTCCAAACCCAATCGCGGTGATCGCTCAATTTGATAGGCTGCTCTTTCAGTCTATTCATATTCCAGAGACGAACCGTTTTGTCTTTACTTGCAGTAGCCATAAAAGTTCCGGCATGATTGAACTGAATCTCTTCTATAGACGATTCGTGACCAGGCAATGTGCGAATAACAAAACCAGTTTGATTATCATAAATTTTCAAAAGGCCGGTATTATCACCCACAATGATCCTTCTACCTTCTGGTGCAATGGTAACAGAAGTAAGATGTTTGCCTAAGTCCTTAATCTCTTTGACTGAAAAATTAACCTGAACATCCCATATGTATAAACTTCCGTCTTCACCGGCTCCCGCTATTTTGTTTCCATCTGCACTTAGATCAATGGCATTTATTTTTACCGGAGCCTTTATTACTTCTTTGCTGGATGTTAAGTCTGAATATTTAATACTCTTGCCAGAATTATCACGGGCATAAAATCCTTTGCTATCGGGTGTGAAGTTTACATTCTCAATAGCATAGACATAGCCTCTGATTTTTTTCGGTGCGGCTTTCAAATCATTCAAATCATATAACTCTACATAGTTATTTGCTTCATTGCTAGGAAACAATCCGGCAGCAGCAAGCCAGTTGCCATCGGGACTAATAGCAATAGAGTAGTATTGATAATCAGTACTGGTAATAATTACCTCTGATTTCCAATGATGATCATTAGCTTCTGTCCATCGAATGATCTTACCATCACTTCCTCCTGAAAAAATCTGATTGGCCGAAGGTCGTGTAACCAACGTTCGGGCAGCGCCACGGTCATGAGCTTCTAAACTTTTTGTTAATGGATCGTCATTGTTTTTTAAAGCAGCGTACAGACCGTTGTAAATATCATTGTCGTATATGTACCCTTCGTATTGCGTGTTAAACTTGTAGGCTTGCTGTGCAATCAGCGCTTCCTGTTCAGGGTCAGTCAGTTCTTTTGATTTTACTGCCATAGCTTTTGCAATGGCGAGGTAACGTTGACGCTGCGCATCAGCTGCATTCTTTATAGCTATTTCTCCTTGTCTTTTAGCTTCCAATGCATTTCGGTTTGCTTCGTCAGCATTGAGGCGGGCTGTAATTGCATTTCGTCTTGCTTCTTCAGCATTCTTCTTTGCCAACACTTCATTTTGCTGTGCCAGTAGTTTGGCGGCATCAGCCTGCAAGCGTTGTTGTTCCTCTGCTTCTTTCGCTTTCACTGCCACATCCCTATCGCGTTTTGCAGCTGCCTCCGATTCTTCAGCAATTTTCTGCAGTCCGATCGCTTTATTCTTAGCAATATCAGCTTCCAGTTTTTGTGTGTCAGCTAATGATTTCTGATAGATGGCATAAACCAAAAACAGAATCGATATCACTGCCGCAGTACCCATTACAATTCCGAATACTCTAGCACGTTTTAGTTTATTTTTTTGCTCCTGCTCTTTGATGCGTTGTTCGGTCTCCCATTCCTTCTTGGAGTATTCCAAAAAAATGAGTGTACGTTCAAAGGCCGGGTGATAGCGTTGTCCCCAAACCAAAGTAGGCTTGTGCTTCGCCTGCCAGTTCAATGCTAGTTGTAAGTCGGGTGGACGCCACAATCCGGCTTTACCTACCTGGTACATGGATGCTGCTTCTGCCAGGCGTGTATACATCTGCACAGCATCCGCTTCATCATCAACCCAATTTTTTAGTCGCACCCAAATCCTCATCAAGCTCTCGTGCGAGATGTCTACCATGGATTTAGAACCGATGTTAACACCATGAGCTGGTGTTAATAAAGATCGACCTGGCTCTCTGAATTTATCCACGACAGCAATCACATCCTCTTCAGGTACACTTGCAATGGCCGCAATCTCATTTAGCTTAGTTGGTCTTCGAATACCAAAGTTCTCGCCTCGTTTTTCGGTGATGGCTTTAAATAATATCTCGCAAATTTCTTTTTGATCTTCCGTTAATTCATCGAAGGCTTCATTGGCGTGCATCGATAAGGCTTCCGCCATGGTGCCGATGGCTTCATAATGCTTTAAGTCAACTGACTCTTCGGCAAAATCCCGATATGACGACCAGTAACTCCATGTACGCATAAGTGCGTGCTGAAGAATAGGAAGTTGATCAGGGTTATCTCCCAAATCATTTAAGAGTTGTTGTACTAAACGCGGAGCAATCTTCGCTCCACCAACAGCAACAGGTCCCTCTATAGCATTGCGTTTTTGATCGCGCGTAAGTTGAGGGATCAGGTAATGGCTGTCGTTTATCTTTCGTGTGAGTTCAGGGAACTGGGCGCAATCACCAATAAAATCAGAACGCATGGTGATGGCAATGTAAATAGGAGCGTCAGGATAATTAACAGCCTCCATCAACAGGTTTACAAATGCCAGCGTTTCATTTATCGAGTTGGCACTGTGGCTTTCTTTAAAGCGAAAGAGCTCTTCGAACTGATCGACCAGCACAAGGTAATTTACATCTGCTTCCCTTCGGGTTTGCTCGATAGCTTCTACTAATCCGAGTGAACTACTGCGCAGCAAGGTTGAAAAAATGGTGCGCTTAATTTTCTTTTCTTCGGCTTCTGACTTAAGATATTCCGGGTTATTTTTTAATAACGCTTCCGCTAAATTATCAATAGGTCCTCCACCAGGCCGTGTAACAATCACTTCCCAATTCGGGCTGGCATCCGTAAGAAATCCTCCATATAAAATCGGCATTACACCGCAATAGATGAAAGATGACTTACCACTTCCTGAAGGCCCGATGACGCCAACAAATCGACTCTTTGAAAGCTTGAGCAGAACTTCATCGCTTTGGCCCTCACGACCAAAGAAGAGATGGCTCTCATCAATATTAAAAGGTCGAAGTCCCGGGAAGGGATTGTTGACTTCGACTATTGTTTCATCAATGAATTGACTCATGATTAGGTATTAAATTCTTTTAAAAAAGATTTCAGTGATTCAATAGATGCAGCAGCATCTCCTTCAATAACACGCAGGTTCTGGCTTCTAAAACTTTCGTTGTTCAGACTCGATCCGGGTGTGGTAAAAATAGCTTTAGCCAGAATAGGTTTCTTTCTTCCGAAGCCGGGAGCTTTTAACAAATCGAGCGCTTTCATTCGCACCCATTGCTCATTTACATTACCTTTATAAATAATAGCACCATCCAGATTCTTTAAGTTGTTGATGTGTTTTTGACGTAACTCCAATAACTCACCTTCATAATCCGGTATCAAAACATTGAATCCTGATTTTTCCATCACGTCAATAAGAGGTCTTACCGCTATGCGATCTACTTTATCATGCATCATGTAGATAGTATGTCCACCGCCTTCATCCACAGGTTTCTTTTCTCCCGCATCTACCAATTCTTCACGCATGATGTTTTTGAAATCTTCAAGTGAAGTTTGCAATATGTCTGCGCCTTCCTGTACTTCAGCATCACGCTTAATGTTTTCAATAAATGCCTTTTGCTTTTCGCTGGCATGTGTGAGGTTAGGGGAAATCCACACTAATCGACCAAACTCTTCTTTTCTTTCTTTTGCCTGTAAACTTTTTTCAGCGGCCAGTTTATTTTGAATATCGACCACCGAACGATCCGAACCTTCCGGAATTTCGCCATAAGCACTACCAATCAAATGAATTGACAGAGCTGATTCATCCAACTCTTTCCGCACGGTGCGTTCGAGATCACTAGCATTTCCTGGAAGCGTATGATTGGGCAACACCTGGTATCCATGACGCTGCAACTCACGCTTAATGATGTTTCGTTGAACAGAAAGATCGTGACCGGTTTCAGCGAGGTAAATGGTTTTGCGTTTGTATATATTTTTTACTTCTGCACTGGCTGCATCATCTTTCAGATAGAGAAGGGCTTCATAAATGTCATACGCAAGGTCCACCATCTTCATCCAGTACTGACGCTCTGCTTCTGTGCTGAAATAGTCTGTGTATTCTTTTGTTTCGCCAGAATCCGGATCGAGTTGATACATATCGTAGCCGATGGAATCGCGTAAGCGTGGAGGTTGCTCTTGAACGCTGAGTGGAGTTTTGAAAACCTTGAATGCGCGGTTCTTCTTTTTCGAAGTTGATTCTACAGCCTTGTAAAATGATTCAACGTGGTCAAGGCATTTTCCCGACTCAATAAAGTCTTTCGATAAGATCGCTACGAATACACCAACATTGTCAAGCTTAGGGGAAACAATGCTATCATAATCGGCTTTGATCAATACGTTTGGTTTCTGACCCAATACTTGAGTCAGCATCAGCTCCAGAAACTTCTTGAATTGCGATACCCAGCCCGGTTCGTTCTTCGAAGTCGGTTCATTGTCACGGTCGGCAAAGGCAATCAATACATCAATTTCAAATACCATGAGGGTCTATTTGGTTAGTTATGAGTAGTGTTTATTTTCTTCTGTTATATTTTTGATAAGGCCTTGTACCAGTTCGTGGTGATTGGCCATTACAAAATAGAAATCCATTAAATTTATTTTAAAGATAACAGACCGTTCAATTGCTTCTAAAGCATTGGCTCGCGCGATTGGTCCGTTCTGAAACAAATCCCCAAAAACATCACCGGCTTTGAGTGTGGATAGTACTGTTTGATCATTCTTTAGAGCCACTTCGCCATGTGCAATAATGAAGATTGGAGTGTTGTGATCATCAGGATTGAACCGGGTTGATTCACCAGGATCAAGATCGAGTGGTGTAATTTTATCTGCCAGATCGCTCAGTAAGGAGCCGTGAATATTTTTGAAGATGGGAGATTGTTTGATGAACATCACCATTTCAATTCCGAGAAAAAATCCATCATCTAAGCCATCAAGGAGTTGGTTCTTTTCGATGGATGAATCCATGAATTTTTTATCGCGCTGAGGTATTCTTTCACCAATGGTTTCGTACGCTTTTTGATCTTTATTATAAATCACCCAAGCGGCTGTTTCTTGTAGAACTCTGTCAGTATTAAAAACCTGAGCGACTAATCCGCGACTTATTCTAAAATCAGGAATGAAGGCGGAGGCATGAACAGCACATGCTTTTGTCCAGCGATTGTTCTGGTTAAAATCACGATTGAGAATGTAGTTGATAACCTGAATAGGGTTATAGTTTTCACGCGGAAAGTATACTTGTAAATGCTTCAGCTTTTCAGGTATAGGCATATCATCTAACAATGGAACTAACATTGGTTTCAGTTCAGGATCAATAAACAGATCCATCAATTCCATGGCAAAGGCAATATTATCAGGATCTCCCGTTTCGATATTCTCTCTTACCAGTTGAATAGATTCAGGATCATATAGTATCGAAAGCAATAAGGTAATCTGATCGTAATTTTCTGTCACTTCTTCCTTCAGCGCATCACGCAAATGAACAAATTCATTGGTTTCAGGAAGTTCATCTAAAGCAGCAAGATTCCAAATGGTCTTACTCATTTCTGATTCCAGCAAGTCAATTACATGTCTTGCTTCGCGACCTTCCGCTCTATAATGTATGTAGCGAAGTGAATATAGAATTTGCTTCACAATTCGCTTATCCGGAAAGTCTGCTTTCTTCCATAATAGTTGCAATGCATATCGGCCACCAATGCGACCCATGATTTGAACAATGCGCAACATAACCATATCGCTTTGTCCGGATTTATGAAAGGCTGATTCTAAAGTAGCGAGCACTGCCTCACCGGCTTCCTTGAGCGCTGAAGCGGCTTGATGACTATAGGAAGGTGAGTTAAGAAGTTCAATCAATACCGGCCACGTTTCCTGGCGTTTTACTTTACGGGCAGTGAACAGTGCTTCGAAGCGAACTTTAGGATCGACATCGCGAAGCAATTCCAGCAAAATGAAAATGGTACGCGTGCTGATCAATTTTCGAAGAAGCTTAGCGGCCAAAATGCGATCAGCCTGTTTAACCGATTTACTTAACTTCATTAATTTTTCAGGCGATATGGAAAGCAAGTCACTATCCTCCGATTCGGAACTGGCCTTTTCAGCCAATGATCGGATATCCGATTTTTTGCCATCTCCCTGAAGTTCCAGTGTTTTAATTTTCTCTTCCGCAAAGGCTCTAATGCCAGGAGAGTTGCTATCGGCTAATCGGATAACGGAGTTTTCGAACAGTGCAGGTTCTAATTTCTCCATCAGCTTTAAACCATAAATCGCTTTTTCTTCTGCTGAACTGTTTACTTCTTTCTCTAAAACGGTTTTGATGGTGTATTCCTTCTCTGCTTTGCGGCTCATCTTGGTTTTATTGAGAGCAAGCGTCTCCTCCAGTGTTTTCTTATAGCTGCCGTGCATGCGATTCACAACCATAAGCCACATAATAATTAATGGAACTGTAAAGAGGGTAATATAAATCAGAGAGAAGAAGTCCACATTCATAATGAGAATGATCAGCCCACCGGCTACTACACTCGCGAATGCTGTAATCAAGCCTTCAATTTTGGTTTGAACATCAATCCGTATGCTTCCCTCAATTGGCAGCAGGTAGAATTTGAAAGTAGGATTATCCAGGGCATCTTTTAGAGAGCTGGCAAATAGACGGGTCACCGCAATGATGATAAAGAAAAATATAAAAAGGCTATTGCCTTCTGGAGTGTATCCAAAGATAGAGCCCAGGATAAGTGCGGTTATGGTAAAGAAGCCCAGAAGAACAGGACTCACCAACAAGGCAACACGCATCCCGTATGCCTCGAGAACTCTATCGGTGGCGAATACATCGAACAAGAATCCAAACACAACAATGGTTAATTCGAAATAACTAATGAACTTGGTTAATGCCTCTGGGTCAGTATAAACAAGAGGAGCAACTTTTAGGAATGAATAGTTTACAAAGCTTACAGCAATTGTGGAGAATATGACAAACAAAGACATGAACAAGATATATCGGCCTTGAAAGAACTCTTTAACTGTCAATTTTTTATACTGAAGTTTTTCCTGCGCGAAGGTTCGCGCCTTGGCAAGAAAGGAGAAGGACAGAATTACGAAGAGCAATGTAAAAATAGAGATGCTAACCAGGCTTATTGTATAAAGCCTTTCGGTGTCAACTCCCTTTAAAGCCAGAAAAGCAGGTATGGAAAAGAAAGCAATAAAGGATGCGATCATTGCACCCTGATCTACAGCCCCCACTAATCTTTTTGATTGCTTCAAATTAAACAATCGCCCAAAAGCTCCCCAAAACACGAGATAGGTAATAAAGGTGAAGGGTATAATTAATGTAAAACCGAGAAAGAATATTGTTTGAGGGTCACTGAAGAAACCTCCTCCAAATTCAATAAAGGCGGTTAAGCAGGTAATGGTCGTCAAGCTTGTTACGGCTAAGACAGGAAAAGGAATTCTGTTCTGTAAAAAATTATAGAGAGCCGTTGCCATCACACCAAACACTCCTGAATACAATAATGCCTTAGGTAAGGCTAACTCGTCTTTGAAGTGTTGTAAGAATAGTGACTGTGAAGCAACGCTTATGGTGGCCAGGAACACCCCCATGAAAAAACTCATGACTAAAAGCATGGCCACCCGGCCACCTTCCCCTGGTTGAGCATCTAGTATTCTTAGTACGAATCTTTTCATAGACTTATCCCGATACCCTAAAATTCGGCAGAAATCAATTTAAATCCTATAAAGTGATGTAATTTTGGAATGACTTAATTTTGTGGTACAATTTTTAAGACAGGGTGATTGAACAATTTCGCGCTCTTTGCTAGGCCTTGTGGCGAAAATTTGTTTGTAAAATTCAGCGATAGAATGAATAAAGACTTCGTACAGATTATTTGTAGTATTGAAATTAAAACAAACGTGATATGATTAGAAAGACCTACTTACTCAGCGTTGGACTACTGTTTTCAGTTTCCATACTTTTTGCGCAGGGCAGCAAGTCGCTTACTGATGCAGAATATTATTTTAGTGTTAAGAGCTATGATCAGGCATTGCCGAAATTCCTGGAGGTAATTCAGGGTGGAGAAAAGAACCCACTTGTACATTACAAGGCTGGTGTCTGTTATCAGAAGATGTTCGATCTCAGTGATCAGGTAAAAGCTATTCCATATTTTGAATATGCTCTTCAAAATGGAAAAGAAATACCAACTACGCTTCACTATGATCTCGGCACCCTTTATTTAAAAGACGAAAACATCCCGAAGGCAACGGCAAGTTTTGTCAAGTTCAAGGAGCTAACAAACAAAGCCGATAAAAAAGCAATCGCG
>JBDTTT010000125.1:0-16112 GCA_039930485.1 Chryseolinea sp. | reverse complement strand
GGGGCTATCTTGTCCTGCTGGGCATCTTGCTTATTACCGCCCGCAAGTTTGTAGTGCCTGCTATACGCAATCTCATTATCAAAAAGATTTATGACACGGATTAGTAATTATACCGAACTGGTAGCCGAACGCATTCGACTGGAGGGAGAACTCCGGAATCAAAAAGCAGTTTTGAAATCAGAAATACGAATGATGAAGGAAAAACTGGAACCTGTTGGTGATGTCATTTCATTTCTGGGAATCTTTAAAAAGAAAGAAGTAGGAACACAGTCACTACTCAAAACAGGTGTTTCGCTGGGCATCGATTTGCTGGTGCGTGATAAACTCTTATCGAAAGCGAGTTGGATTATACGGGCTGTATTGCCCGTAGTTCTGAAAGGTATTTCGAATCAATTTATAAAGAAAAAAGCGACTGTTACCGAGCTTGTGGATTAGCGGAGATCGTTCTTGTATCGTAGAGAAATCTCTACGCAAGAAGAAAACCCGCTACAATTCTGCGTTTCAAAATGGTTAAATCATAATTTTTAGCAACTGCTAAAAACTGGTATGGTTGTTTATCTTATATAACGAGTAAGGAGAATCACTTAAAATGAAATGGACAATGCGCACGAAAGCAAAGCAAAGCAAGCCGAGAGCTAAAAGACCAAAGCCCAATCTTCATGGACCGAACTCACCTACTCCTAAGAAGAAAGTTCTGTACTATGATCAGGACGATGAAGAACCAGGAGAAACCGTATCGTCAAAAGATGATTATGTCCGATCGGAAAATTAAGAGTGTAGTAACGTTAAATTCAAACAACCATGAAAAGCAGAATTAGTATTGCATTTTTTATAGCGGTCATAATGATTGCGCAGTGCAAAACAGTATTAGCACAGACTGTAATAGCCAATGCGAGAACGGAAGGCTGGAGTCTTTTAGGTTCCCGTACGGTAGACTACCTTATCGACAGAGATGAAATTGTGATTGATGCCAGCACCTTTACGGCATTGAAATTTGAGGTAAAGAATGGTGCGCTCAGCATGCACAAATGCACACTTCATTTCAGTGATGGATCAATGAAAGATGTTGAATTTCCTGACAACGTAAAGGCAAGTACGGAAAGGGTTATCGACTTAAAAGGAAGTTATTTAAAACTGGACAAGGTTATTTTCTGGTACGACACGAATATAAAATCGGATACAAAAGCCGTGGTAGAACTTTGGGGGAAGAAATAAGGATAAAGGATTAAGGCTATTGATTTCCCCAAGTGAAGGCCCCTGAAAAGGGGCCTTCTTCATTTCCCGTCTTTTTTTGCATACACGTGTTATAGGGTGCTTACGAAACGGGAATATAAATATTGAATGTTGCTCCTTTATCCAGAGCACCTGTTGCAGTGATAAAACCATTGTGATTATCAACCGCTCTTTTAACAATAGCAAGTCCTATTCCTGTTCCGGCATATTGTGCCATTCCGTGAAGTCTTTGGAAAACTTCAAAAATGCGATCCTTGTGTTCAGGATCGAAACCAATTCCATTATCGGAAATAGCGATGTGGCAATAGTTCACTTGAGGAGAAAGCTTAGGTTCATTAAATTTTAGTCCCAGGCCAATTGAACTTGTAATTGTAATATGAGGACTTACACCTGGCTTTGAAAATTTCAGTGCGTTGCCAATCAAATTATGCATGATTTGGCGAAACTGGAACGGGATGATTTTTAGTGTACACAAATTCGTAGCTTCAATCGTCACATTTCTTTCGTCCATCACTTCTTTTAATTCATATTTTACCTCTTCAATGATTTTAGTAAGATCTGTTTCTTCAAATTTTCGTTCTGTAATGTTTAGCTTCGAGAATTCAAGTAAATCATTGATCAGTGATCTCATTCGGGATGCCGCGGATTGCATTCTTACCAGGTACTCCTTGGCTTTTATCGATAACGTATCCTTTTCAATATCCAGAAGTCTGCTCGATAAAATTTGAATTTTGCGCAGAGGCTCCTGTAAATCATGACTAGATACATAACTAAAGGCCTCTAATCCTTCATTTAAATTTATCAATTCTGCCGCGCGTTTTTCTTTTTCCTTATTTTGAAATGCAAGCTCTTCGTTCGCAACGATCAGTTCGGCAGCCCGTTTTCCTTTCTCTTTGTTTTGAAAATCAAGCTCTACATTCGCAATGATTAATTCAGCTGCACGTTTTTCCTTCTCCCCGATTTGAAAAGCAAGTTCACCATTGGCAATAATCAATTCGGCAGCTCGCTTTCCCTTCTCCAGATTTTGATATGCCAATTCCCGATTAGCAACGATCAATTCGGCAGCTCTTTTTTCCTTCTCGCTATTTTGAAAAACAAGTTCCCTATTGGCGAGTACTAATTCCGCAGCCCGCTTTTCTTTCTCACCATTTTGAAAAGCAAGTTCGCCATTGGCAATGATCAGCTCTGATGCGCGTTTTTCTTTCTCGCCATTTTGAAAAGCAAGCTCTCCATTAGCAATGATCAATTCAGCCGCGCGTTTACCTTTCTCGGCACTTTGAAACGCAAGTTCATCGTTCGCAATAATTAATTCTGATGCGCGTCTCACTTTTTCACCGTTTTGAAAAGCAAGCTCACCATTGGCAATGATCAGTTCTGACGCTCGCTTTTCTTTCTCCCGGTTTTGAAATAAAAGTTCACCATTGATAATAACAAGTTGCGCTACTTTCTCCAGCTGGAGCGCTAAATTTCGATTAGATTCTATCAATTCTGTTGCTCGTTTTTCCTTTTCCTCTATCTGAAAGGCAAGCTCTCCATTTAAAACGATTAACTCTGCCACTCTCTTTCCCCGCTCTGACTCTTGAAAAACAAGCTCTTTGTTCGCTATACTTAATTCTTCCGCGAATCTGTTTCGTTCATCATTCTGAAACACAAGCTCCTTGCCTGATATAACTAATTCCGCTGCGCGTTTTTCCTTTTCTTTCATTTGAAAAATAAGTTCTTCATTGGCAAAGGCCAATTCGGTAACGCGCTTCGCTTTTTCTGTGTTTTGGTAGGCGAGTTCGGTACGGGCAATTATTAATTCAAAAGCTCTTTTTTCTTTTTCTCCATTTTGAAACGTCAACTCATCATTTGCAATGGCAAATTCAGCAGCGCGTTTTCCTTTCTCAACATTTTGAAAGACAATTTCCTTATTGGCAAGCTCTAACTCCTGTGTTCTCTTCTCTGCTTCATTTTCCAATTGCAAGCCATGCGATTCACTTGCCCGCAGATTTATTTTAAAGCTTTCCGCCTCTTCCAACTGAAGCAATGCGCTATTGCGAAGTTTTTGCTCGGAAGTTCTGAGAGCCGTTATGTCCTGCAACATGTTGATTGCACCTACAATATTTCCCTCTGAGTTCTTAATCAGCTTCAGATGTGGCAGAACATTGATGCGTATTCCGTCAGGACGTTCGACAATAATTTCTTCATAGTCTGCAACTACACCATCCCTAAGGATCACGGCCATCGGGCATTCCTCCAGTAACATTGGAGAACCATCGGAACAATAAATTTTAAAGGATCCGCACCATTTCGTTTTTCCAATTTGTGGTTCAACACCCCAAAAATTTACGGCAGCCTGATTGTAAAATTTCAAGTAACCCAATGTATCGCAAGTGTAAACAGGTGCGTGTAGTCCCTCCAGAAACTCATGGTAATAATGTTCAGTATCCTCGAGCCCATTTGCAGATGTTATTTGTGTTGAATCATTAGCCATAGTGGAGCGTGTGGGGTGAGGTTACGTTGACAATTGAGAATGAAAATGAATTCGGAATCCCTGCAACGGTGCAAAAATTGCACCCTATAAATTCAAAACGACAATTGTTACTATGAGGTAGACCAAATCCTGTAAATACATTTGACGATTGTATCAACTTTTCTTAGGCTGATTCAAATCGTGCTTTCCAGCTCACAACAGAGTATCTGATCAACAATACAAAGCGAAATGGATATGATTTGAACGTCTTACATTTAGTTTGAGCACTTGTAATCTAAGCAAGTAACTCGATAATGAGGCAACATGTATACGTAAGGACGAAATATATTCCCCACATTTCAGGAATGTAAGCATGAGAAATTTGGTGTGCAAACAACGACAATCGATTAATTTCATCACGAAGTGCAACGAATTAGACTTTTAGCGATTATCGTCTTTAGAATCTGAATTGAAAAAAAGGAGGATGCATCAACCTGTAAGTAATGCATCCCCTTTTATTAACCTCATCTCCTTCCGCTGGTATTGTCCAGATCAAGTTCGAGGATTTTCTCAGATTCAATTGTATGATCATTCATCGGCAGACTACTGATCTCGAATCAAACCACTCCTTCAGAGACTAACGTTAATCCATATTGAAAATAATGTGCCAAAAGAGAATACCCTATTTTTTAAACAAAGGGCTAAATATTCAATTTGCTTGTGGAATTAATTTCATACACTGTGTTTCCACGCGGTCTCAATTCCACACGGTTCAAAATAAGATCAAAAAAAAGTCGTCAGGCGGTGACGACTTTTTAATCAGAAAGCACAAAGATCAGGTGGTTGTTTCCTTCTCCATGAATTCTTTCTGACGTTTCTTCATTTCCTTTGGATCCACATCTTCGATGTGTGTAGCAATCCACCACTCGTTACCCCAAGGATCTTTAACTCCCGCAGAACGATCTCCATAGAATTCATCTATAGGTTCACGTATTGATGTCCCATTCGCACTGAGAGCTTGTTTGTAAAAGGAATCAACATCGTCCATATATAAATATAGCTTGGCTGTGCCGCTTGGGGACCTACCCATGGCGTCTGCAATCATAATTTCAGAGTCTCCTATTCGCGTAGTAGCATGCATAATTTGTCCATCTTCCGTCTCCATTATTGAAGTCGTCTTACCATTAAAGGCTTGCTCAATGAAGGTAATCAAACGGCTTGCCTGATCAACAATTAGAAACGGAGTTACGGTGTGAAATCCATCGGGTACTGGGTTGACGGATTTGCGTTTTGTGTTTTTCTCTGTTCTTTCCATAACATTTAATTTAAGGTTGATTGGAGTTTAATTCAAGTATTAAGCATTTACATGATCCCGAAGTTCTTTGATGGTATCGTGATCATTTTTAAGAATGGTGAATTGATCAAGGATCATTTCATTCTGGTCCATCGTTAAAAATTCAGACTCCTTGTGCATTACATCTTCGTAGGCTTTTACAGCCCAATCCTCTCCATTCTCGCACGAATTCAAAATGGCCGCGCGATCCTTATTGGCAAGGGCCGATTTAACATCCATCCAGATGCGAAACAACTTGCCTGAAGTAGAGGTGCCTTCGATGGGGTCTCCATCCAGATTTTCAACCTCATCCACCAATTCATCATTTAATCTTCTGCTGGTGATGGAGAATTCATTAAATAAAAGTTTGAGATCGGTTTCATCCGTATCCTCCATGGCTCTTTGATAGCCTTCAATTCGGTCGTTATTAATTTGAATGAGGCCATTTAAAATATGGATTGCTTTTTCGGTATTCATATCGTTTGATTTAGATGTTCGACTTTTGTTCGACTTTCACCTTTGATTAAAATGTATGCCAGTAATATCATTTCTAAAACGTGGTCCGGTGAAGGTACCAGAAAGGCATATGAAGGAACTTAAAATGATTTACTCTTAATCAATCTATAGATAAATCCGATCGATTAACTGATATGAACTGTTGACTAGTCGGTATGCCTGTGGTTATTATTCCCCATATCATTCACAAAACATTTCGAATCCTGCCAATTTTGAGTGGCATGATATTTTTACTACAGTTAGAAATTGAAATTCTTATGAAAGACATATTTACACTCTCCGCTGCGTTGATTGGATCGTATGCAGCCTTTATGCTTGTGCTGGTTCTCTTTGGAAGATTCTTCTTTCCATTTTACACAAAGGAGCAACTAGAAAAACGAAATGCTTTTGTGACTCCTAAGCAGATGGACAAACGCAAGGAAATGGCACGCAAAGCCATTGCAAAAATGAAGTTGAAAAGAGAAATAAGTTTAGAGCGTACAACCTACGCGAAATTGGCAAGAGGTTGAAATAACCGAAGAGTGTATTCTTCGGTTATTTCATTCGCAGCGCTCTTTGAATGGAAGCGCATAATGTTCTATTAAAGTCAAATCATTCGTGAATACGAAGCAAATTATTTATCTGGTGTAGCTTTTACTCTGGCCAATGATCATTCCTGAATTTACTTGATCATTAAGAATCCTCCAAGGGCCAACAAGCAAAGTATGTTACGATCTTTTCGTTTTTGCGCTTTGGAACGCGTATCTAATTTCTTTCGAACAATTGCCCTTTACTCTCTTTTTTCTTCTCTCCTCTTTTTCTTCTCTTTGTCAATCGCCATTGAAATGTTGGAGGTGAACATGAGCATTATGATGATTATACTTTTCATGGCAACGAAGTTGATCTTACGCTCAACCTTTATGTATCCAGTTTCTTAAGGAATTTTTCAAGGTTGTTTTTCTCCTTGAGCACCGGACCAAAAATGTCACCTGTTTTCGCGATGCGTTTGCTTACATTCTTTATTGTAAAATCAAGAGGTTGTAATCCATGTTTCACTTCTTTCCAGTGCAATGGTGTCGAAACGCTTGCCCCTTGGATGGGTCTTACACTATACACTGAAGCCAGGGTTTGTCCTCGCTTATTTTGCAGATAGTCGATGTAAATCCGATCTTTTCGTTTATTCAGTGGTCGCTCCAGTGTACTGAAATCAGGCAACTGCTGTCGTGCCAGTTCTGCCACAAGCTCTGCAAATGATCTGGTTTGTTCGTATGAATAAACTGCGTGAAACGGGACGTATACATGAAGACCAGTAGCTCCAGATGTTTTACAATAGCTCGTAGCTCCTGCTTTATCGAGTATTTCCTTAATTACCAACGCAACATCGATTACCTGATCAAACGAATTTTTTTCAGAGGGGTCAATATCGATTACCATGTAATCCGGATGATCTGGTTTTTGGATGGTTGAGTTCCACGGATTTAATTCGATGCATCCGAGATTATTGAGATATAGTAAAGTTGCCTTATTATTACACAGAATGTAATCAATATCTTTTGATGCACTTTCTGAAAATATTTTTTTGTGTTGCACCCAATTAGGAGCAGATTCACCCGCATCCTTATGATAGAATCCTTTGTCAAGGATTCCATTCGGATTGCGCTTTAGGGATTGAGGTCTGTCTTTTAAATAAGGGAGAATGTATGAAGCGATGCTGTTATAATAATCGATGACATCACCCTTTGTTAATCCATCCTCTGGCCAGAATATCTTTTGACGGTTGGTTATCGTTAGCTCATGACCCTCTATTTTCCAAACCTCTTCGTCTTTTCCTTTACCTTTTCCAGATTCTTTTTTCTTCTCCGACATTTTCTTGTCCATGTGATTTACTTCGTCTGATGTTTTATCGATACGAAGGCCCATGAATACCGGATGGCGCATTATTCCTTCGTCTGTTAATTCAGAATATTTCACATTGCAAACCAATGTTGGCTTCAACCAGGTAACATGAGCATTGATAGGAACTTTGGTAGCAAAGGGTGACGACTCAATGATGAGAGGCTGAAAGAGTCCAAATAATTCTTTGAGCAATTTATCAGTAAAGCCTGTGCCCGCGTGTCCGATGTATTTCAATTTCCCCTTTTCACGAATACCCAATATTAATGCACCAAAATGTTTACGGCTCGAGCGTGGAGCAGTATAGCCGCAAATGATGGCCTCTTGTGTATTGTGATTTTTAATCTTCAGCCAGTTCTTTGACCTTCTACCCTTCTCATAAACACTCGTTGCTTTTTTTGCAATCATTCCTTCCAGACCTCCTGTTGTCACAATCTCTTTGAAAAATTCTTTTCCGTTTGCTTTTACATGGTCGGAATATTTGAGGCAGTTACTTTTGGGAAGAATTTTAAGTGCGGCATTTTTTCTTTCCAACAAAGTCAAATCCGTTATGTCATTTCCTGCGCTAGACAGGCAATCAAATACATAATAGAGAATAGGCTGAGAACGGTCTTCTGCAAAATTCTGAAGGTTTTGAAAACTCGGTTTATCGTCTTTATTCAGCACAACAATTTCACCGTCCAGTATAACATCGCTTTTTATTTTCCTCAGTTCATCTGCGATCTCAGGATAGAGATCTAAAAACGAGAGTCCATTGCGCGAATATAATTTTACATTTCCCTTTTTTATTTCAGCAATGGCTCTGTAGCCATCCCATTTTATTTCGTAGAGCCATTCGGGATCATCGAAAGGAGTATCAGAAAGAGTAGCCAACATCGGCTTTATAAAATTGGCAACTTTCTTTCCACCTGAACGGACTGATTTTTTAGCGGCCTTCTTACCATTTTGCTTTACTGCAGAGAATGATTCAATAGCGAATTCGTCAACTGCGTGCTCGTCTCTGTGTTTAATCAAAAGCCAATTCTTTTCCTTCCCATCATTTAATCGCACGAGAGCAAATGAGCCTTTCAGTTTTTTACCCTTGATGATGAATTTGAGAGATCCTGATCTTAGCCCTTTTCTTATTTCTGCAGCAGGATTTTTTGAATTTGATTTCTCCGGAGCATAGGTACCAGAGTCCCATATTTCAACTGTACCCGCACCATAGTTTCCTTTTGGAATAGTGCCTTGAAATTTTCCATAGGATAGTGGATGATCTTCTACCATAACGGCCAATCGTTTATCTTTTGGATTTAAAGATGGTCCTTTTGGAATGGCCCAGCTTTTTAACACACCATCCAGCTCCAATCGAAAATCATAATGCAGATGGGAAGCGTCATGACGTTGAACCACAAATTGCAATTCTCCCTTCGTTAACGTGCTTTTGTCTGAAGGTTCGGGTGTATTTTTGAAATCTCTTTTTTTCTTGTAGTCGGTTAAGATCATCACGATGCTTTTTTAAGACTTGCTTTTAATTGTGCCATTAAGTCTGTTGTCTTTCGATGGGTAACTCTCAACTCAGGCTGCTTTACTGTTTTACCTTTCGCCTTCAGCTTGATAAGCTTCATAAGCTCGGCTGAATATGTATCCTTAAACTTTTCAATGGAGAACTTGGTGGTCAACTGATCAATAAGCGAAAGCGCCATTTTCATTTCTTCCGGCTTCGACTTTACTTTTTTAGGGGTTGTCAATTCGCTCATATCACGAATCTCTTCAGAGAATCGAATTTTATTCAGTACCAGTACACCCTTATAGGGTTTTATCAGGCAAAGGTTCTCGCGGTTGCGCAGCACAAAACTTCCGAGCCCGGCTTTACCACTTTTTTCCAATGCATCGTGCAATAAGAAGTAAGCCTTTTCTCCCGATTTATCAGGTTCTAAAAAATAAGGTGTTTCGAAATAAATGCTGTCCACATCCTGTTCAGCAATGAAGGCATCAATGGCAATGAGCTTGCTTTTCTCCGGACTTGCTTTTGTAAAGTCATCATCATCGAGTATAACATAGTCACCGTTTAGATTATATGCTTTCACAATGTTTTTCCATTCCACCACTTTTCCACTTTGCTCATTGATGCGCTGAAACTTAATATGCGAATGATCTTTCTTGTCGAGCATGTCCAGATCAAGCGCACTCTCCACTGAAGCACTGTACAACTTCACAGGGATGTTCACTAATCCAAAACCAATAGCACCTGTCCAGATTGATCTCATATGTTTTATTTTAAAAGACATACTCATTTTTTATGCCAATGATAATGCTGTAGTCAATCGATGAGATGGGTTTAAAAAATAACATAAAATCAAATGATTAAACAAGATGTGATGAGCGAGGAAGTGTAGAGATTATTTTACACCTGAAATTAATTGCACTATGAGATTTCTTTGTCAATAGGATAAACCAATTGTTCTCGTAGAGAAAAATTCAACTGTGTAGTAGAAATTCATCAATAGAAATATTGACCACGTCAACGGAGCTATATTTTACAGCTTATATAAGCTTTACACTTTGGCATCAATATTCATATATAGTTTACGGCTAGACTTAGAATTTTAACTAGCTTATTATGAAACCTTCTATTCAATCCTATTCAAAACTGTGGCGGATCGTATTTTTCATTGCAGTTTCTGCAACGATCATGAGTTGTAATGATGAGAAGTTGTTCGATCCAACAATCCTAACAGGTAAGAGTAAAGTTTATACACTTAATTCGGCTTCCAGTGCAGCGATTCGTGGAACGATAAACTTCACGGAAAGAAATGATCATTCAACACTTGTTACTATTGAACTTGATGGTACAACATCCGGTAATTTGTATCCCGTGAACATTCGAGCAAATTCAGCCGCAGAAACAGGTGATATCGTGATTGCATTGAATCCGGTTGATGGTAAAACCGGCAGAAGTGAAACGATTGTAAAGGAGAAGCTAGATGGTACAATCATTACTTATGATGAGCTTCTCGTGCTGGACGCCTATGTTATCGTGCAACAGAGTGGAAATGAAGTAGCTATTCTTGCACAAAGTGATGTAGGAAGTAATGAAACCACAACAACTTCAAGAATGTATACTTTACATCCTGTAACTGACTCCGATGTGTCGGGCTTCGTTCGATTTACCAAACGTGTTAATGGAAATACATTGATTGAGGTTAACTTGACTGGAGCCTCACCAACAGGATACTATCCCGTTTATATCTGTGAGAACAGTTATACTATAGGTGGTCCGTCTGTGATCAATTTAACGCCCGTCATTGGTGGTTTAGGTATTAGTTATTCCAATATTGATCAACTCAATAATGGTAACTATATTACCTATGATCAATTGACCGGTTACAATGGCCATATCCGCGTTGCCACGCCCGAATCAGTACCAAAGACAATGGCGCTTACAAATATCGGTTCCAATCAGGAATAAGAAATTCACGAATAGGGATGCAACTCAATTCAGTTCTCCATTTTGAATTTTTTAAAAAAGAGTGTACTCTTTTCATATAAAATCAATGTTTTTCATTGAACATATTTACTTATCTTACATAAAATCTAAAAGCTAATCAGCAGTTTAACGTCTCCCAGAATTTATATGTCGACTACGCTCTATCGGTCAATCTTCTTAATTGACGATGACGCAGAAGATCAGGAAATTTTCATTGAAGCTTTGAAAGAAGTGTACCCGGACATCCAATGTCTGTGCAGCGATGATGGTGAAGAAGCCTTACAACAGTTTACAACGAACAATATTACTAAACCCGATTTGTTCTTTATCGATTTGAACATGCCTAAATTGAATGGGAAGGAAGTTTTGAAGAGATTAAAAAGCATCAATTCGCTTAAGAATATACCGGTTATTATGTTCTCCACTTTTTTTGGAGATACTGATATAAAAGAATTCAATGAATCAGGAGCTGTGCACTACATGATAAAGTCTACACGCTACAGTGATTTATGCAATGCCTTAAAGGAAACCCTCTCCAAAAAATGGTAGACCCTCTATACTTCCTGCTTGAGTGGCATGGAAAGTATAAAGGTTGATCCCTCTCCTAACTTGCTTCTTGCCGATATATATCCGTTGTGAAGCTCGGCTATTTTCTTACAAAGCGCCAGGCCTACACCGGTGCCAGTATATTCATCATGCTTGTGCAATCGCCTGAACATGCCGAAAATTTCTTCTGAATACTTGGGATCAAATCCAATCCCGTTATCCTCTACGAAAATCCGGCAGTATTTATTAGTAAGGTTCTGACCTCTGCCATTGATACCCAAACTGATTTCATGCCGCACCTTGATTGTCGTTTCGATATCTTTTCTTCGATACTTTACTGCATTGCCAATTAAGTTCTGGAGTACGGTAGAGATGAGATTGGGATTAACATATAATGAGGGCATCGGTTCTACTGAAATCGAAATTTTATTTTCCCTGATCTCATCGTTCATCTCGTTTACAATTTCCTTCATCAGAATATTCAAATCGATATCCGAGAAATCGGATTTGTCAGCGGATACCTTAGAGAAAGAAAGAATATCAATGATCAGTGCCTGCATCCTTTCTGCTGCCTTCTGAATGCGCAATATTGACTTCGTATCTTCTTCTGAAACAGTATTGTATTTATTGAACAAACGATCGCTGAACATCCGGATTTTGCGAAGCGGTTCCTGTAAATCGTGTGACGCCATAAACGCAAATCGTTCCAGGTCTTTATTCGCAGACTCAAGACTGGCAATATTCTCCAGCAATTGTTGATTCAGCTTTTGTACCTCCTCTTCATTACTTTTGCGTTCTTCTATTTCACGTTCCAGGTTTTTATTGATGGCGATCAGTTTTCTTTCTTGCTCTACGAGCAGTCGATTCTTTTTATACAGATCAATTAATACCCCAACCTTCGCGCGAAGTATGTCTGGGTTTATAGGTTTGAAGATGTAATCAATCGCTCCGGACTGATATCCTTTGTACATGTTTTCATCACCATAGTTATTGGCGGTGATAAAGATGATGGGAATATGCTTCAGTTTTTCACGTTCATAAATAAGCGCGGCAGTTTCAAAGCCATTCAGATTGGGCATTCGCACATCCATTAGGATCATGGCAAAGTCAAACTCCGTCAGCAGCACCTTCAGAGCCTGACGTCCGGAAGTCGCTTTCACAAAATGATAGCCCATTGGCGCCAGTATGGTTTCAATGGATAAGAGGTTGTCTTCTCTGTCGTCTACTAACAATATTTTTGGATGCATAGAGAAGTTATTTATTTACAAAACCACAGGCGCATTAACGATAGCAACTGGTCCACTTTTACCGGCTTCGTAATATAATCGGAAGCACCTGCTTCAATACATTTTTGTCGGTCGCCTTTCATTGCCTTTGCTGTTACAGCAATAATGGGAAGCAAACTATTTTTATGTTCTCTTCGAATTTTCTGAGTGGTCTCGTATCCATCCATTTCAGGCATCATGATATCCATGAGCACCATTTCAATTTTCGGATTTTCATTTAAAATATTAATCGCTTCTTTTCCGCTCTCTGCAGTAATGACGTTAATATTAAAACGTTCGAATACCGTAGTTAAAGCAAACAGATTTCGCACATCATCATCAACCACCAAAATGTATTTTCCGCTGAGGATATCTTCTTTGTTTCGAATGTTCTCAATGATTCTGCGCTTTTCTGGTGCGAGCGTTTTGTGATTGATGTGCAGTTGTGCTACGGTTTCTTCCAGTAAGTATTCAATTGAATTAATACCCTTAATAACATGGGCACTCGAGTTATGATTGATCGTATTTAATTCAGCCTGATTAAAATCTTTAGCAGAATAAATGATGACACGGGTCAAGTCGTTCTTCGTTTTATTAATCTCCTGAACAAGTTGCTTACCTTCCATATCGGGCAGCGTGTAATCGAGGATGATGCAGTCAAATTCTTTTTCCTGAACAAGCCCCAATGCATCTTTACCAGTATTCGCAATCGTCACTTTCAGGTTCTCATCCTCGTGCATTTTTGCTATCTGTGAAGAATCCAATTCATTGTCTTCCACAATTAATATATGCTTGGTCTCTTTTTTCTGATAAGCGATGATATCATCAAAAAGCGAATTGAGCAGATCGTTATTCAAAGGTTTCAAAAGGAAGCTGAGCGCTCCTCGTTTTAATGCCAGCGCTGCATTTTCCTCACCGGAAATAACGTGGATGGGAATATGCCTGTAGCTCAGATCGCTTTTTAAAAGATCGATTACTTTCCATCCGCTGGTGTCGGGAAGTTGAACGTCCAGCGTAATAGCAATCGGTGAAAAGCGGTTTATGAAATCAAACACTTCAAGATAATTTGTTGCTACCACAACCTTGAGGTTTTTTTCATGAGCTTTCTCCACCATGATCTTACCAAACCGCAAATCGTCTTCAACGACCAGCACAATCTTATCATGCGGTTGAATATTGTTCCGGTCATCACCCGTCTCATTGATCATCTCACTAACGATATCCATGTTACGGGCCTCAATGCCTTCATTGGTAACCCGTAGTTTATCCAGCAGGTCGTTGATCTGATGTCCGTTCGAGTCTGCATTCAACTCCTGAATTACTTTAATGCTTTGAGACACTTCGCGAGGGTTAGCATCTGAAAGATTGAGTAACGGAATAAATAAGGTGAACGTACTCCCTTTACCAGCCTCGCTTTCCAATTCGATTGTTCCGCCTAGAAGCTCAGCCAAACCACGACTAATAGAAAGACCCAGACCTGTTCCACCATATTTACGACTGGTCGAACCCTCTGCCTGTTGAAAGGCTTCGAAAATAATGGATTGCTTTTCATTCGGAATACCAATACCCGTATCCGTAATGGAGAACCCTACTACCTTACTTGCTTCATCCAATGTAGGAACACCCGACCTCCATACTTTCTTCGACTCAAATATTTTAAGGGATACCTCTCCTTTCTCTGTAAACTTAAAGGCATTCGACAACAAGTTCTTAAGAATCTGATTCAGGCGTTGTATATCGGTTTCAATTGCTGTTGGAAGGGCGTAATCTGTTTCAATTTTGAAACGAAGGTTGCGCGCTTCTGAAATTGGTTTGAATGTCGTTTCCACAAAGCTGGTAATCTCATTAAAGCGAACTGATGAAATGTTAGCGGAAATAAATCCAGATTCGATTTTGGATAGATCAAGGATATCATTGATCAGTTGGATAAGGTCATCTCCGCACGAGTGAATAGTTTTAGCATACCGTATCTGCTTGTCGTTCAGATTACCTTCCGCATTTTCATAAAGTTGTTGTGCAAGAATGAGCAAGCTATTGAGTGGTGTTCTTAATTCATGCGACATGTTCGCCAGGAACTCAGACTTGTATTTCGATGTAAGTGTAAGCTGTTCCGCTTTTTCTTCAAGCGATTTACGTGCTTCTTCTACTTCTTTATTCTTTGCTTCTACTTCGTCCTTCTGCTTCACCAGCAACAATGCTTTGTCTTGTAACTCATCGTTCGTTCTGCGAAGTTCTTCCTGTTGAGTTTTTAATTCTCCTGCAAGGGATTGTGATTGCGCTAACAATTCTTCCGTACGGGTATTTGTTTCAATGGTATTCAATACGATACCCAAACTCTCGGTTAATTGATCAAGGAAGTCAAGGTGAGTTTCGCTGAAGATGTCCAATGAAGCCAACTCGATAACGGCTTTCACTTTATTCTCAAACAAAATCGGAAGGATGATGATACTGGCCGGTTTTGATTTCCCCAAACCTGAATTGATTTTAACATAGCCTTGCGGTACATTCGTCAGCATGATCTTTTCTTTTTCAAAAGCACACTGACCAACTAATCCTTCTCCTATTGCAAATTCCCTTGGAATACTTTTCTCCTCCTTATAAGCATATGCAGCAAATAATTTTAACTTGACTTGCTGAGATTCTTCTTCTTGTTCTAAAATATAGAAAGCTCCATAATGTGTTGAAACCACTTGAGCCAATTCGGATAGAATTCGTTTTGCTACAGTCTTCAGATCCTTCTGACCTTGAAGCATCTGCGTAAACTTTGCCAAGTTGGATTTCAACCAATCCTGATCCTGGTTTCGTTGCGTTGTTTCGCGAAGGTTCGTGATCATCTGGTTGATCGTATCTTTCAACGCTTCCAACTCCCCTTTTGCATCAACTCGGATGGTTCGGGTCAAATCTCCCTTCGTTACAGCGGATGCTACCTCAGAAATAGAACGCACTTGCGTAGTAAGATTCGCAGCAAGCTGGTTAACGTTTTCTGTTAAATCTTTCCATGTACCCGATGCACCTGGTACAGAAGCCTGTCCACCAAGTCGACCTTCAACACCCACTTCACGCGCCACAGTTGTTACCTGTTCAGCAAACACCGCGAGCGTGTCAATCATTTCGTTGATGGTATCGGTTAACTGTGCTAACTCACCAAGAGCATTGATGGATAATTTTTGTTTCAGATTTCCTTTTGCTACCGATGTTACCACTTTTGCAATACCCCGTACCTGCCCTGTTAAGTTGGATGCCATCTGGTTTACCGAGTCGGTCAAATCTTTCCAAGTACCAGCAACACCTCGTACTTCAGCTTGTCCTCCAAGCTTTCCTTCTGTACCCACTTCACGCGCAACACGTGTTACTTCAAACGCAAACGAGTTGAGCTGTTCCACCATCGTATTGATAGTGTTTTTCAACTCGAGCATTTCCCCC
>JBDTTT010000124.1:0-16279 GCA_039930485.1 Chryseolinea sp. | reverse complement strand
TAATTGCCTTTTCAATATTATCAAATTGGAATTTATAGCCAGCTTCAATTAATCTTTTCGGAATAACCCTTCTGCTTTTTAAGATTAATTCTGTTTCGGTTCCAATAAGTACTGCGCCAAATTCCAAAAGCCATTTCGGCTGAGGAAGTCCAAAGGGAATTCCAACCGCTGACCGAAGGGCTCTCATAATTTGATTGTTCGGGACTGGGATTGGTGCCGTAACGTTATACTCTCCATTCGTTTTAGGATCGTCTATCAGAAACTGAATGATGCTTACAAAATCTTTCTCATGAAGCCAGCTGAAGTATTGATCACCGGATCCATGCTTTCCACCTAAGCCTAAGTTCGCTAATATTTTTAAAGGCTTTAGTGGCCCTCCATTTTTACCAAGCACAATGCCTGTGCGGATAAGAACTTTCCTTGTCTTGCCCGTGACGAATCGATTGAAGGTGTTCTCCCACTTCTGGCAGACATCAACTGAAAAACCAGTTCCAATTTCACCTGTGTATTCATCCATTTCCTTATCAACTGAATGACGATAGATAGTAGCCGATGCGGCATTGATCCAAAGCTTAGGTGGATTTTGTGATTGCTCAATCGCATGCCCCAATGCGTTTGTTGAATCTAAACGTGTAGAATAGATCAATGCTTTATTCCTTTTTGTGTAACGACAATCCACTGACTTTCCGTTCAAATTGATGAGTACATCTGCATTTTCTAAAGTTTCCTTCCAGAAGCCGAGTGTTTTGCCATCCCACTTTACAAAATGAATATCTCCCCTTACGCAAGATTCACCTCTTGTTAAAATAACTATCTGAATATTCTTTCCTGCGAAATGATCAACGAGACAATTTCCTAAGAATCCAGTTCCCCCTGCTATTACAATCTTTCTCATTGTCTTAATTATAAAATGATTAACAACACCAGAAATCGATAAATGACCCATGTCAAAGAAATAAACCAAGGCAAGCCAAGTATTTTAACCCTTCTGATATGTTCCAGAAACATAAGGCCCACTACCGTCATAAAGTATCCGATGTAAAACAAATTTGAGTGAACGAGAGTCGTTAAAAAGAACATGGGTGATAATAACAAAGCACCGCCTACAGATATTGTCATCACGTTGCCCAGATAATGAATCCATCGATCCTTCCTCACAGTTCCTACTATAATTCCCTGAAAGACGATTTGACCGCCACAGATTAAAAATTCTCTGATAAAATTAGATTCAGGTACAAGCGGTACAACAAGTTTTGAATAAAATACCAAAACAGTAGAAGTGACTAGCCATGCAAAGACGATGTTAGCCCATCGATAGGTATAACTCATATCGGGTGTACATGTATTCAATCCTTCAAATACTTTTCCCGGAGCAATTATCTTTCGGTTGTATGAAATAAAAAAGTACAGCCGAGTTAGAAAAAACTGAATAAGCTTACGATTAAGCAACCATTTAAACACCGGAAAATTATAAGTAATGATATGCACTAAGCTCTCTACGCCATATTTTACTGAATTATCCTTTCTATTGATTAATGCTATTTCATTCCGAGCTCTACCCCAGTCTATGTTCGGAATATTACTTGAAATCACTTCAGTATAAGCTTCTCTTCCATTTCCATCAAGCATTCCTGTTTTCACAAAACCCTTTGTATATAAATTACACAGGGGGCATTCATCATCGTAAATAATGGTGTGATCAGCGAGCGTTTTCATTTGGTACTAATTTTAATTTAATGGATAAAAGAAATGGCCAGGTTTACTATCAGGGTGAATCAGCTTTTCACCTGACCATTTACATGAGATCATGCGATTATTTCCTTTGCTCTTCTGCGAAGTTTAAAGAACACAAACAGATTGAAGAAGTGCATGCCTCCCAGAATAAGAATAATGGCTCCAAGCTTCAGACTTAGTTTTTCAATTACCACCTGAGCACTGTTAATTTCTCCAAATATTTGAAGTGTGTAAACAGCGTAGCCCATGTTGATTAGATAAAAACCAACAACAAGCAGTTTGTTGACACTATCAGCAAGAAGTTCATTTCCATGAAAAATGTCGACCAGGAAAACTCTTCCATTTGTGAAAAGCGTGTTCGCTACCCAAATTGTGAGTGCAATAGTTAAAGGCATGTACAATGCGTAACTTAAAATAGTGTAGTTCATAATTGTGTTTTTTTAGTTTAACTTATTTTCAATGTTTCTGTAATTTCAATAAATATTGAAAGTTTTATTTAAAAAAATATTAGAGCTTCATGAGCAGTTTGTAAAACCAATTTTGATCTGATTTGGTAAACTTTTCGATCACGCCATCTATCTTAGAAGAGAACTCAAAAAGTTCGCTCGCTACTTTCTTGAATTCAGCAACTGATTTTTTATTATCGCCTGAAACACTTTGAATTTCTTCGAGCACATTTAGTATTGGTTCAATTTCTCTTCTTCTTCTCTCTCTGGAAACTTGCTTAGCAAGATCCCAAACATCTTTGCCGGTTGAAAAGTATTCCTTTCTCTCTCCTACCCTGTGCTCTTTTTTAACAATCCCCCAATCCATCAAAGCACGCAAATTCATATTTACATTTCCCCTAGACATTTGAAGCTCTTCCATAATTTCTTCAGCTGACAGTGGTTCAGTAGCTAACAAGAGCAAAGCATGAATCTGGGCCATGGCTTTGTTTATACCCCAATTCGAGCCCAAAGTGCCCCACGCATGAATAAATTTCTTTTTTGCCTCGCTGTATTCCATAGGACAAACATATTTAATATTTCTATACTTTCAAATATTTCTGAAAGTTTTTAAATAAAAATATTTAGGATATCAAACAGGAAGTTGCACCTATCAAGCTTAAACAGTAGCAAATCCAATCAAAACATAAACACCTGCTGATGTAAGTAATGCAATCAATGCATAAGGTAACTGCGTGAGTGCGTGCTGCATCGTAGGACAATTGGTAGAGGATGCAGACAATATGGTGGAGTCACTGAAGAAGCCGGTGTTGGAACCGAAGGCCCCGGCACAAACCACAACACTTACAGCAACCCAAACATTTGCTTCTAGAGCGCGAGCGAGAGGCACCATCAGAGGTATAGCAATTACATATAAATCCCAAGAAGAGCCGGTGAGAAAGGCAATCGTAGCTAACGTAAGAAAAGCAATGGCAGGAAATAATTCGCGACTCATGTACGGTTCGACATGCGCAATTACATACTGCACTAAATGCAAATCGTCATTGACTAATTTTAATGCAAAGGCAAGGATCACTAAAATGATAGGAAATAAAATGGTATTGAATCCGTGAAGAATGGATTCTGATAATTGACGAAGCGTGAGTGCCTTATCAAAGAACAAATAAATAAACACAAAGAAGTTAGTGATGAGTGCTCCTTTCAATGCATCGAAATCAAAATAGACTGTGGTGGCAATCAACACGATCATAGGCAAAACAAAATAACCGAGCTTTGATTTTGCTGAAACGTTTTCTTCCTGTACATCAGCTGTATGGCTGGCATCTGGCGGAACGGTAACTCCGGTAGATGCACGAAGTTCCGCAGCTTTCATCTTGCCAATAATTGGAACCCATCCAACGGCAACCAACAACACTAATGTAATGCCAACAAATCCGAAAGCCATGTATGGAATTGCTTGCATGTAACCAATCATTCCCTGTCCCTTTTCTACTATACCTTCTTTCTCCAAAATTCCACTGATGAAAATAGACCACGTAGAGATTGGTAACAAAATACAGAGTGGAGCTGATGTAGCATGAACAACGTAAGCCAGCAACTCGCGCGAGATATTAAACTTGTCGGTGATCTTTTTCATTGCTGCACCTACCGCAAGCGAATGAAGGTAATCATCAACAAAAATCAGGATGCTCAATATCCATGCTGAGATTAACGCTGATCTTCTATTGTGAACAAAGCGCAAAAGAAAATTACTAAAGCCAACAGTTCCGCCTCCGCGAATCATCATAGTGATCAGTGATCCATACAACATGCAGACAATAATGACCCAACCGCTGTTTTTGTCTGTTAGGGCTGTTGTAAGGTGTTGAATGAACTTATCTAAAAAATTACCTTGATAGGCAATCACACATCCTACCAAAATTCCAATCACCAATGGCTCGAATGATGATCGTGTGATTGTTGCCAACACAATAACGACCAGGACAGGTAGTAAGGTAAGTAAGCCGTAGTCGTGCATAGTTCAGATTTACGAGGTACGAATTACGAGATACGAATTTAATTGTACTTCGCACCTCAATTCATTCATTTTAAAGTCCACCAATGCTGATCAATTTCTTCTCCATATATTCTACTAAACCATCTTCCCCACATTCATATCCCATTCCACTTTGCTTCCATCCACCGAAAGGTGCTTCGAAGGCTTGTGGATACCATTCGTTCACTCCAACCAGACCAAACTCTAACTGCTCGGAAACATGAACAGAAGTCTTAAGATCGTTTGTCCAAATGTAAGAAGCTAATCCATACTCTGTCGAATTGGCAAGATGCAATGCTTCCTCAGTTGATTTGAATGTCGTGACCGGCATGATGGGTCCAAAGATTTCATTTTTAAATAATGGATTCTCAATGGATGTGTTTTGCACTAATGTAGGTTGATGGAAATATCCTTTCGTAAAATCGCCCCGTGAACCTCCAACAACGATATCAGCACCATAAGATTTTGCTTCCGCTAAAAGTTTTTCCAGGTTAGTTCGTTGATTAAGATTGATCATCGGGCCCATATCCACGCCCGGATCCAAACCAAAACCTACCTTAACATTTTTCATGCGATTGGAAGCATGCTTTAGAAATTCATCTGCAATTGCTTCATGAACTAAATAACGCTGAGGTGCTATACAAACCTGTCCCGCATTTCTTAATTTCGCAGAAACAGATTCTTCAGCAACTTTCTTCACATCAACATCTGGGAAAACAAGAACCGGTGCATTACCTCCTAGTTCAAGAGCCAATCGTGTATTGGTTTTGGATGCTCCGTCCATTAATATTTTTCCTACACGGGTACTTCCGGTGAAACTGATTTTTCGAACAGCAACATTCTCAAGCATTTCTTTTCCAATGAGATCAGCTTGACCATTTATCAAGTTCATCACACCTTTTGGAAGTCCTGCTTCATGGAGGCATTGAACAATGTTCATAGCTGTTAGAGGTGTATATTCGGATGCTTTCCCTACAACACTGCAACCTGCACCCAACGCAGCGGCCCAGCAACGCGCTGGATTGTATGCTGGAAAATTCCAGGCTGTGATCGCGCCTACTATACCGATCGGTTGATAGATCACACTCATGCGTTTGTTATTTCGATTGGCTGTAACCAATCGACCGCCATGGCGCTTACCTTCTTCAGCAAACCATTCGAAAAAATTAGCTGAGACGCGCCACTCTCCGATTGCTTCAGCTAAAGGTTTTCCGCTTTCCAGTACAGTTGTCTTTGCATACTCATTCAATCGCTCGTGCATCAATACTGATGCTTTCTTCAAAATAACAGCACGATCAAATGCATTGGTACGAGACCAGATTTTAAATCCATCTTTCGCTGCATCAATGGCTGCCCGACAATCGACATCATTGCCAAATGGAACCGTTGTTACAACTTCCTCTGTAGCCGGATTGATTACATCCCAGGTTTTATTGTTGGATGCTGAAGTCCATTCTCCGTTGATGTATTGTTTGTAGGTAGACATTAGTATTTAGACTTTAGATATTAGACAATAGATCTCTAAATGAATATAGAATTAGGATTTAGAATATAGAATGGTTCCACCAACATACGTTGCTTCGACTTTTATAGAATCAATTTCTTCCGTTAAAATTTGCAATGGGTTCTTATCAACTATGATAAAGTCAGCAAGTTTGCCTGACTCGATAGAACCTTTGATGTCTTCTTGTCCATCGGCAAAGGCACTTCCCATTGTGTATGCATAAATTGCCTCTTGAATTGTGATTGACTCTTGAGGTGAGATTACATTACCTGCGCTTGTCTTTCTCGTAATCGCTGCTTTGATGCAACTCCAGGGATTGATGTTCTTCACCACAGGAGCATCAGTTGAAAATGCAACGGGAATATTCATATCAAGCAAAGTGCGAACGGGATAGCATCGTTCCAAATATTCATCATCCAACGAACTTCTGAAATTCTCTCCGAGTTCATCAATAAAGATTGTTTGGGGAACAGGAACAAATCCGTAAGTAGCAACATCGTTTATGTTTTCATCGGAAGGTAAGCCGAAATGTTCAATCCGATTGCGTGTATTTCCAAACTCAAGATGAAGTGCTTTGTACACATCAAGCACCAAATCAATGGCTACATCACCAATGGCATGTGTACCTATTCGAAAACCTTTTTGCTGCGCTGCTCTTGCAAGCGATAAAAAATGTTCGCGCTTCAATCGCAATACTCCCCTGTCATTCGATTTTTTATAGGCTCGTTTTAATGAAGCGGTCTTTCCACTAAGTCCTCCATCCGAAAAAAACTTCACGGTATCAATTTTTATTTTCTCTGATTTATATTTTTGAGGAACTGGATATGCCTCTGCTCCGCCATCAGGTAACAGAATCGGCATGAGATTGAAACGAATTGAAGCCTTCCCTTTCTTATCAAGATCAAGATAAGCTTCTAACAATTCAGGATGCACAGCAGGATCAGTTGCGCTTGTTATACCGTAACTCAACATCTTATCGGCACCAACTTTTATCATTTGCTGATAATCATCATGGGATGGTGGTGGAATATATTTCGTGATCAAGCCAAGCGCAGTTTCATAAAATATTCCCGTGAGTTCACCACTTTCAGTTTTGCCAACAACTCCACCCAAGGGAGCAACAGACGAAGAATTTACATTTGCCTTTTTCAGGGCCAACGTATTTACTGATGCAATGTGTGCGCAGGTTCGGATTAAATAAATTGGATGTTGAGTACTGATTGCATCAAGATCTTCCTTTATTGGCATGCGTTTGTCTTCCAGAACCTGTTCATTAAAACCTCGGCCTATTATCCAGGTACCGACTGGAAGTTTATCGGCAAGTGCTTTTACTTTTTTCTGAAGCGCTTCGATGCTTTTGATTCCACGCAGATCGATAATGAAAGATTCCAGTTGACCAACCTTCCAAACGTGAATGTGTGCATCATTAAAACCAGGAAGAATGGTTTTACCTTTCAGGTCGATTAATTTTGTATTGGAAGTTTTTAGCCTTACCACATCTGCATCATTTCCAACCGCTACGATCTTATCGCCTTCAACTACCATAGCTGACGCCTGAGGCTGATTTTTGTTTTGCGTTAAAATAATTCCGTTGTAGAAAATGCTCTGCATCAAAAAGTTTCGTCCCTACGGGACTTATTTCATTTAAAAATTTAAGTCTACCAAACTTTCGTCCCTACGGGACCTTGCTCTCCAACACCCTTAGTTGTTAGCATTGAATATGGGACGTACTGATCCAATTTGCACATCAGCCCATTGACAATCTACTCATCAACCCTTCATTCCTCTTTCAATTGCCGCCTCCAATACATCTAATCCTTCATGAAGTTGTGCTTCTGTAATAACAAGTGGAGGTAATAAACGAATGCAATTGCTGTACAAACCCGCGCGGATCAAAATGATTCCATGTGCTACAGCGTCTTTCATGATTTTCATGGTCAACTCCATATTAGGTTCTTTCGTTTTTCGGTCTTTCACGAACTCAACCAATCGCATGGCACCCAATCCGCGTACGTCACCAATAATTGAATATTTTTCTTTCCATTCTTCCAATCTGCTTTCCATGATCTTTCCAACACGATCGGTATGTTCCATAAAAGAAGACTTTGTCATTTCCTTTATTACTTCAATCGCTGCGGTACAAGTAATTGGAGAACCACCATATGTTCCACCCACTCCACCTAGATGAACTGAATCCATAATCTCAGCCTTACCTACTGTTGCAGAAATTGGTAAACCTGCTCCTAAAGATTTGGCAGTTGTGATAATGTCGGGAGCAATTCCGTAATGCTCACATGCAAATAGTTTTCCGGTACGACCAAAACCACTTTGAATTTCATCGCAGATCATCACTGCGCCTGATTCATTACATATATTTCTGATCTCTTGTAAAAATGTTTTCGGCATTGGAATAAATCCTCCTTCGCCTTGAACAGGTTCAATAAGTATTGCAGCAAGATCAGAAACATCAACCTGACTGATCAATGCATTTCGTAAATTCTTAATAGAGAAATCAATGTATTCTTCTTCTGTCATTTGATCGGGCTTACGATATACGTTCGGTGATGGTAATCTATAAATATCTCCACCGAATGGACCAAATCCTTTCTTGAACAAGCCGTGCTTCGAAGTAAGACTTAATGTTAGTAATGTGCGACCATGATATCCACCTTCAAAACAAATTACACCTTTTCGCTTCGTGTAGTAGCGTGAAATATTGACTGCGTTCTCAACTGCTTCGCTTCCTGAATTTGCCAACAAAGTTTTCTTTGGAAAATTTCCAGGCGTTACCTTATTCAGCAATTCACACAATTCAATCATCGGCTCAAATGTTGTTACCAATGCGCATGTATGAATGTATTTTTCTGCTTGCTCTTGAATAGCTTTTACAACATTGGGTGCACAATGTCCAATGTTCATCACACCGATTGCACCAGCAAAATCCAGCAATGTATTTCCATCAACGTCTTTTATAACAGCTCCTTTTGCATCGGCCACCACAACGTCAGTAGATTTTGCTAAACCCACAGGTGTTGAATCCGCTCTTCGCTTTAACACTGCCTGACTTTTTGGGCCGGGAATTGGAGATATAAGATTGATTGTTTTTTGTTTTTCTAATGTAGCGTTCATATTTGTTTTACTTAAGCCTCACCATAAAGTCCCTCTCCGGGAGAGAGGGACTTTAGATTCTGCATTTAATTTATTTTGTTATTCACTATTCTAACTCCGAAATTCTATATTCTAAATTCTTTATATTCATTAACTATTCTCTCTAATCAACAACACGCAATACCCATCACACACCGGATCTTCAACATAGCCAGGAACTAAACCATAAGGCTTGAATTTGTTTTTCAATTGACGTGTCACTGTTGGGTCTTTGATTTTTCCTTCGAGTAATTGTTTGTAATATTCTTCTGCACTCATCTTATCTTTTACAACACCATAGCCACTCATCATTCCATAGGTATATTGACCTTTGAGTTTCAACTTCACAACTGTTTCTTGTCGCGCATCATATAGAAAAGATGCAATGCCAAGTCCACGATAATCGGGATGTGTGCCAATGTCCATGCCATAAAGCCAATCACCATTTGGTTGATGGGTATTTAGAAATCCACCATCAAGCACATCGTTAAAGGTGTGTTTGTCATTCATGTCCAAATGATAGCGAATGCTGGTGGTCATGCCGATTACTTTTCCATCTTTCACTGCTACGAACTGTCCTTCCGCGAAAATCCGAATGTGGTTAAGGTAATGCTCTTTAAGCATGAGTGAATCTTTTGCGAGCGTAGGGAACACCAACTTCTGCAACTCTTCAAGTTGCTCAGCATGCTCAGGTTGTGTTGTCATAACGGCAACACCATTGCTTACATTCTTGCGATATCGAATATCGTCTGTTACTTTCATGGTGTTACCAATGCTTTCTTTTTTACCGGTGATACTTTTTTAGGAGTCGTTCCGGTTAGTTTTAATAATGCTGTGCGAATGATATTTAATCCATCTTGTAATTGCACAGGCGTTATTACAAGCGGACTTAATACGCGCACCACATTACCAGATGTACCCGCGCTTATAATCAGTAAACCTTTAGCAGCACATGCATTGATCAAAGCTTTACACAAATCAGCATCGGGTTGATTGGGATCATTATGTTTTACCAATTCAAATGCCACCATCGCACCAAGACCTCGTACATCACCAATGGCATTACATTCCTCCTGAAGTTCTTTGAAAAATTTCATTACCGTCTTTCCGGCCTTCTCTCCTTTTGCATTGATATTAATCTTCTGCATGTATTGAATGGTAGCGATGGAAGCAGCACAAGCAACAGGATTACCTGGATACGTTCCTCCCAATGTTCCTTTCGTTGTTTTATCCATTACCTCTGCACGACCGATCACTGCACCAATTGGCATACCACTGCCCATTGATTTTGCCCACGTAGAAATATCGGGTATGATGTCGTAATGTTCGTAAGCTGCCCATTTACCAGTGCGACCAAAACCTGTTTGTACTTCATCGGCAATCAAGAGAATACCTTTCGCTTTACATATTGCATGAAGACCTTTAACATATTCTTTCGGAGCCACAACAAATCCACCTTCACCCTGAACCAGTTCAAGAATAACAGCAGCAACGTTTGATGCATCCACTACATTATGAAGATAACTTTCAAAAGATTGTAATTCTCGTTTCACAAATCCGTCCAAATCCAAACCATCATTGCGTTTATAATAATCCGGGAATGGAATGCGATATACTTCAGGAGCAAATGGTCCGCAGTTAATTTTATAACCCGTCTTTGATGTAAGCGTCATGCCTAATAACGTGCGACCGTGAAAGCCTCCTGTAAAACAAATGATGCCTTGCTTACCTGTTGCCTGACGTGCAATCTTGATTGCGTTCTCCACTGCTTCTGCACCGGTGTTGGTCAACATCACTTTCGTTGATTTGCCATGTGGTAAAAGTTTAGCGAGCTGCTCACACAATTCTACATACTGTTCATAGATAGCAACGGGAAAGCATGCGTGAATTAATTGCCTCGCTTGTTTTACAATAGCATCCACAACAGGCTTAGGGCAATGGCCCGCATTGAGCACACCAATACCTCCTGCAAAGTCAATGTATTCTTTTCCATCTGCATCTTTTATCAGTGCTCCTTTTCCAGATACAATTGTAGCTGGACTAAACATGCCCATGCCTTCCGGTACAATCGCATTTCTTCGCGCCACTAAATTCTTCGAGTTACTCATCTTCTATTCGTTGGTTGATAGTTGTTATTAGTTAGTCCATTATAACAGACTTCGCATTCATAAATTCCTTAATTCCTATTTCAGCAAGCTCGCGACCGTAGCCGGATTTCTTTACTCCACCGATTGGCCAGCGTGCATCGGAGCGCACAAGTGAATTCACAAACACGGCTCCTGCTTCAATTTCTTTTGCGAGGGTTGCTGCCTTATCTAAATCGCTGGTCCACAATGATGACGACAACCCATAGCGACTCATATTCGCGAAAGCGATTGCTTCGTTTTCATCTTTCACCGTAATTATGGACGCTATTGGACCAAATGTCTCTTCTTCAAAAGCTACCATGCCTGGTTTTACATTGTCAAGTAATGCAGGTTGATAATTGCAACCAATTCTCTCACCACCCATAATTTTGTGTGCGCCAGATTTTATAGAAGACTCCATTTGCTTCTCTAACTTTTCTGCTAAGTCAAGACGAGCTAAAGGGCCAGTTGTAATTTTTTCATCAAGCGGATTTCCCTGCACAAGTGCTGAAATATTTTTTTGAAGATGATTTAGGAATTCATCCTTCACTTTTTCTAAAATGATAAAACGCTTAGCCGAAATACATACTTGTCCTGCATTTTGCATTCGTGATTGAGATGCAATCTTCGCTGCTTTTTCCAAATCAGCATCTGCCAAAACAATAAAGGCATCACTACCTCCCAGCTCAAGTATACTCTTCTTAATATATTTTCCGGCAAGAGATGCTACTTGCGATCCTGCGTACTCGCTTCCAGTTAATGTAACAGCCTGAACAATATCATGATTGATAATACCTTCTACTTTGTCGACATCAATAATGAATGATTGGAAAACACCTTCTGGAAAACCGGCTTCCAAAAATATCTTCTCAATCGTTAGCGAAGTTTGACAAACGTTTGGAGCATGCTTGAGCATCGCAACATTACCCGCCATGATTGTAGGAACAGCAAAACGAAACACTTGCCAGAATGGAAAATTCCATGGCATGATTGCAAACACAGCGCCAGTTGGTTGATAGGTAATGTACGTTCTCTTCGCTTCTGTAGTAATAGGTGTATCGGCAAGAAACCGTTCACTGTGCTGCGCAAAGTATTCACAAGTTGATGCACACTTCTCTACTTCACCTCGCGCTTCATTAATGGCTTTACCCATTTCAAGAGTAATGGTACGAGCATATTCTTCTTTATTTTGTCGAAGAAGCTGTGCTGCCTTATTCATCAAAGTAGCACGATTCGAGAAACTTTCTTTGCGCCAAGTTTTATACGTACTCGTTGCCAGATCTAATTTCTTTTGAATGTCGCCATCATTGTTCAGCTGAAATTCTGCAATGATGGATTGGTTATATGGGTTGATGGACTTAAACACGGTGTTGGTTGTTCGTTAATAGTTATTCGTTTTTTAAATCAATAATCTCAAATCATTCTTCTCTTTTCTAACTACTATATTCAAAATTCTCAATTCATCAATTCACAATCAACTTTTAACAGCTAATCGCTTTGTAATTTCTTCCGCTGCCTTTCTTCCAGTTTCTGCAGCACCATTCATGTAGCCTTGATGTTCAACGCTGCAACATTCTCCGGCAAATAAAATATTTTCGAAAGGCTCGGCTTCAACACCTGCAAAGGCAGACCATTGTCCTGGCATGTAAGAAACATAACTACCATTAGTGAATGGATACGTTTGCCATACAAACTTGGCAAGCTTTCCATTATGCTGTGCTTCTAGTCCTGGAAAAATTTTGTTTGCACCTGTTAACCATTTTGCACGTATTTCAGAATTGGAAAGAACAGCGAATTCTTTTCCAACATCACCTCCACCGGCAAAAGTTAATGATCCTGCAGGAATATCAACAAGAAGTGAACTGTCCCAAAACTCAGTGACATTTACATCTGTAAAGGTGTACCCCTGATATCCCTTTTGGCGCCACACGCGTTCGTTGAAACCCATGGCTACTTTTACAGCATTGCCCATTCCTGCTTCATTGATCCATCGTCTCTTTCTTTCGGAAAAAGAAAAATTCATTTCTAGTTTACGAAGCACACCAACCGACATGGCCAGCAATACATAATCTGCTTTGATACTTTCTTTCTTTCCGTTCACATCAAAAATAAGTTCGTAGCCTTCACCAACTTTGTTCAATGTTTTTAATTGATATCCCAACTTCACGCGGTCTTCAACTTGCGCACTCAATGCTTTTGTAAATGAATGACTTCCTCCTTTAAACTTATACACTTCGTGGTAATCGCCTAATGTATGGTAATGCTCTGAGTAGGTTATCGGTATGGCAAGCATGTGCAATAAATTAATTGCTGATTGCTCATGAGCCTCCATAGCATACTCGCCCACCATGGCCATTTCTAAAAATGTAAGAAGCCAGCCACCTATTCCAATACTTTTTAAATAGGAAGTTACGGAATGCTCATCGAGCGTACGAAACGCTTCGGCATTGCTGTAATGCATGTCAGGAATTGAATTGACGTCTTTCGTCAACTGTTCAGCAAAAGGTTGAAGGGCATCCACGATATCTTTCTCTGACATCATCTTCCCTTCAAAGTAATATACTTTCGGAATTAACTTATCCGGCCGCATATCCAACAACTCTACATTCAGTTCTTTGGATAATGCCAGGATATCATCATGAACAGAATCAACGAACTCAGCTCCAAGATCAATGTGTGAACCTTGAACTACTCCATCGGGAACCGTAAGCACACGACCACCCGTGCGACCCGAAGCTTCGTAAACAGAACAATCGATTCCGTTCTTCTTCAAAAGATAAGCTGCTGTTAGTCCTGATATGCCAGCCCCCACAACAGCCACAACAGGTTTATTGGAACTGGTGCAGCTTGTAAATGGAAGCGTAAGGGCAGCCGTTGCAAAGGCGCTCGTGCGAATAAATTCTCTCCTGCTTGAATCGTATCGCTCAGTTTGCATTTTTTCAAACGCCTGTTTTACCAACCTCGCTAATCTCGTTCTCATTTGGTTATCTATTAATAGTTAATTGTTAAAGGTTAATGATCAATCGTCTTTGATTGAACCAGCTTGATTTCAGTTTCGAAATCTTTTCCACAAGCCAATTCACGATTAACCATTAACGAATAACTACTACTCATATCCTGGGTTCTGTGTCAATGCTCCATTCGTAGCAGTGATCTCACGGAACGGTATGGGGAAAATTCCCAAGTCATCATCAATACCAAGCACTTCGTTTATTTTTCCGGCACGTGCTAAATCAAACATTCTGTGTCCTTCAAAATTCAATTCGGCTTTGCGTTCATCGAGTAATGCATCCAAATATGAAGCATCATCCGGAACAGCACCAGCAGTGAGAGCTGCAAGTCCACGATTAATTCTCACTTCGTTCAGATCACTTAATCCCGCAACACGTCCTTTTGCCTCCGCGCGAATTAAATACATTTCGGCCATGCGTAAAATTAATGCAGGGTTATTCCGCGCTTCTTCACCGCGGTACTTCTGCGTACGGCCATCAGGCAAAATGCTTCCATCATTGTTTACAAAATCAACTAAGTCAGCACGCAAATCTCCAGAACGAGAAGCAAAGAAATCATTCAGTCCTTCTTCAGCAAGCCACAGGACTTCCGTGCGCAATGCATCCTGACGACTGAACGTGATGGAGTTATAGGCACTGCGATTTTGCACATCGAAAGTAAGTTCGAAGATCGACTCGGATGCAGGATATGCAGTATAGATTTCTGTAAAGGTGTTTTCATCTAAAAGTGAGAATGCTCCATCATCAATCACTTCAGTGGCTGCTGCAGATGCAGCTACAAGATCACCCTTATATAAATTAACGCGGGCCTCCAATGCCTTTACAGCAATCGGATTTACAAAAAACTGACTTCTATCACTTTCGATAATTAATGAAGTAGCTTCTTCTAAGTCATCCAAGATAGCAGCGTATGTTTCAGCAACCGTACTCCTTGCAACGATATCATTTGCTGCTTGCTTGGTTAACACCACTGGAATTCCAAATTCAGATGCCTGATCCCAATGCTCGCCAAACATACGCAGTACATCAAAATGTGCCAGTGCGCGAAGGGCCAAGGCTTGTCCTTTAATATGACCACGCTCTTCATCCGTAAAACCAGCGTCATCAATACCATCTACATTATTGATGATAGCGTTTGCTGCATTGATTGTATTGTAAATTGAAATCCATGTTTGCTGAATAAAAATATTTGCTGATGTTACATTCAGATCACTAAGCTCTTGTAGCGACACATTATCAAATCCACCGGCTGTGCCCACATCACTGTAAACATCGGCCATCATCGGATAATATCCACCATAATAATCGCGTGATTGAAGTGTATTGTATAAACCGATCAGCGCTGAGTTTGCTCCATCTTCGCTGGTGAATACATCGTCTTCAGTCACATCATTCGGAGAACCCTGATCCAATACATTACATGAACTGATCAGTAATGTGATGATAAAAAGTATATATATCTTTTTCATGTTGTTGTTCGATTATAAGCCAAGATTAAAACCAAAAGTGAATGTGCGAGGTTGAGGATAGGCAGCATAATCAATACCTGCCGTTTGTGGATTACCTCCACCCGTAGAACTTACTTCAGGATCAAACCCAATGTATTTTGTGAAGACATACAAGTTTTGCACCTGGCCATAAATGCGGACGCTATCAAACCATTTTATATTCTTTGATTTAATGGTGTAACCAAGTGATACTGTTCGTATCCGCAGGAACGATGCATCTTCAATAAACATCGTTGAGTTCTCAACATAATTCTGATTGATGAAGGATGCTCTCGGAACATCGGTTTTATCACCCGGCTGCTTCCAACGATCTTTTACACCAGACCAATTATTTGCATACACCTGGTCTAATCCACCTTCGTTTGACCAACCTAAATTTTCATAGGTGGCACGAATCAAATTATAAACATCGTTGCCTACGCTATATTGAAATGCAACAAGGGCATCAAAGCTTTTGTAATTCAATGTGTTGTTCCAACCGCCAAAGAAATCAGGTGTGGCTTTACCTGCCATTATTGCATCATCACTATCAATTAAACCGCTTGATGCACTTTGCGCGGTTGCCGTTTTAAGATCCAAAAACATGGCATCGCCCGTTTGAGGATCAGCTCCTAAATATTTTACAGCCCAGAATGTTCCAACGGGTTGACCTACCTTCATTACGTGCGTTGGCGCTAAGTCATTGTAAGCACTTACCAATTGTCCATCGTTCGGCGAATGAGGCGTAGACGACTCTCGTCCTGCCTTTCTAAGGACCTCGGAGTGCCT
>JBDTTT010000123.1:0-16479 GCA_039930485.1 Chryseolinea sp. | reverse complement strand
GAGTTTCGTAAAAAGAATTACGATAACGCAATCCTGCATTATTTAAAGTCGATAGAGATCGGTAATAAAGAAAAAAACACTTTTATACTATCATCAACCAATCATCGTCTGGCTAAAGTCTACCTGGTAACCGGGCAATTAGATAAAGCCAGGAGAGTTGCGTTGGGAAACATTACACTATCAAAGGCACACTCTTATCTGGATGATCTTGAGAAGACATATAAGATATCATCGGAAATAGCGAAAGCACAACGTAATACAAACGAAGCCCTTGTATACCAATCTCTCTACCTGAACCTTCATGATTCACTTTATGATACACGCAACAACGAGTATCTGGCATTGATGCAGGCAAAGTTTGAATCTGAAATAAAACAAGCAGAGATTGAATTGCTTACGAAGGATACTCAGCTAAAAGAAGAAGCCTACAGGCAACAAAAGATATGGACCTATTTTTTCATCGGTTGTCTTAGTCTCGTGCTCATTATGTTACTTGTTTTTCTATACAGCAATCGCCTGATTCGAAAAGCGTATAGTCAATTAAAATTGAAGAATACAGAAATCTATCGACAGTCGCAGCAGTTGCGCAATCTGAATACAACAAAAGATAAGTTATTCTCCATCATCGGTCACGATCTAAGAAGTCCTGTGGCGAGCTTAAAGGGATTAATGGATATCATTAGTCTTGATAACTTATCGCCAAAGGAATTTGTAGACGTGACCAAGAGTTTAAAGCGAAATCTGGATTCTGTATATGAAGATCTTGATAATTTATTGCTGTGGGCACAGACTCAACTTAAAGGTATTCATGCTGAACCAGAGGTGGTTTATTTAAAACCTCTGATAGAAGAGAAAATTTCTATGTACGAAGAATCGGCTCGCAATAAAGAAATTACACTAATAAATGAAGTCGGGAGCGATGTGGCAGTATGGGGCGATATTAATCAGCTAAAACTTATCTTCCGTAACCTGTTGAACAATGCCATAAAGTTCAATCACAACGGTGGAGTAGTTCGCATTTATCTCAAGGAATCTTCCGAGCATGTTGACATTTCCGTAGCAGACTCCGGTGTAGGTATTGATGGCGTTGATCTTGGTAAGCTATTCAATGCTGAAACACACTTCACCCGGTTGGGAACTAAAAAAGAAAAAGGTTCCGGTCTCGGTCTTTTGCTCACAAAAGAATTTGTGGAATGCAACGGTGGAACCATTACCGTAACCAGTGAGCTCGGCAAGGGTTCCACCTTTACCTTTACATTGAAGCGGGTTTTTTCAGAAGTAAAAAAAGAAGAAAAAGCTTTACGCTCATCCTTTTAATTTAGCCAACTCTGCTTCGTATGCTTTTAAATTTCCTTTTTGATCTTCCGGTAAATTCTTGATGGCAATCTCCCAGTTTTTAATTGCGTTTTTCTTATCGCCCAAAGCAGTGTATCCTCTTGCTAAACCAACGTTGGTGGTGAACATATCTTTCGGATGGAGTTGTTTGTTAAGTTTAAAAACATCGAGTGCTTTTTGATTTTTTCCAGCGGCTAACAATGTTCTACCATACTGATGAATAGATTGCATAGTAGCCGTTGGATGCTTAATCGCTTTGTCCATAATGACCTCTGACTCTGCACTTCTTCCGAGCGCATCCAGCACCATGGATTTAGTTTGAAGTGTATTGAAGTTTTCTTCCCCAACGAAGGGTGTGGTAATGGCAGCGTCAGCCCACATTAATGCCTCTTCCAAATTGATTTTATTCTGCACACAAAATTGCGCTGCGCTCGTCCAATTCTGATAATTAAAGCCTGGATATGAACGAAGTTCTTTACGCATCTCAGCAACATATAATTCGTTGATATTTGGCACTTCTATTTTAAAGGGCACACGTTTCTTTTCCCATTGCAAATATGCTGTAGCAGAGCTTGGTCCTCTATCATCAAAGCCATACGTTAACCATTCTGTATAAGGTGCATCCACTGCAGTGGTTTGAACACGAATGGCATCTTCTTTCGCATCATAAAAATAACTGCCCCAGCTGGTGTGATTTTTTGAGAATATCCATGACCATGGACCTTCTTTCTCCACATCTAAAAAGACTCCATAAGTACCTGCCTTAATATCTTTACCTCCGACCTTTACATCATGAGAAAAAGTAATGGTTGTATTTTCGTTCGAACCTGCTCGCCACGGTGCCGCCTTGGATTGGCCGAACCCTTGATCAATAAATCCATAATGAACTAAATCACCCCAAATATGACCCGAGCGATCTTCACCCTGAGGGCCGTGCACATCAGGACTATTATAATCAATGATTACTGTAACCAGTCCGATGTTTTGAGATACTGTTGAATGTTGATTGTCGCCACTAGGTGGTTGTGTCAGCTCTTGCGAAAAGCAAAAAGAGGACACCAGCATGAATAGAAAAATAGTTAGGTTTTTTTTCATATGGGTTTGTTTTAAGTGAATACGAAAGTAAACGACTGAACTGCGCATGAGTCTCACCTCATTGGTGGTATTTATACTGATCTGGTGTGATTGGGTTTGTTCGGCACTAAAACCTGAAGAGTGGACGGCAATATCTTAATCTCAAATAAATCGTCAATCCCGCTCGGTTCGCCATCAATATGGTATGCAATGGGTCGCGATGTTTTGAGATGAAGTGAAGAGGTTTCCAATGTTTCACAGAAGATTGATTTCTGGATATCGCCAGCGAACATGGCGTAAATAAAATCAGCACGATAAGCCGGAACTTTCTTCAACATCGTTACGTGAAGAATGCCATCACACACGGAAGCCGCTGGAGCGATCCGAGCATTGTTTCCATATTGCGAAGAATTTCCGATCGCCACTATAAATGCTTTTTGATCGATTGTTCCTTTTGCATTTGAAAGCTGAAAACCAAACTCATGAAACTGAATGTATTCCTGAATAGTAAGTTTAACATAACCCAACAATCCACGCTTACTTTTTCCTCCGAAGAGATTGGCAATGTGCCCGTCAAAACCGATACCCGATACATTAAGGGAGAGTTTACCATTTACCGTAAAAGTGTCCATTGCCATTACGCGGCTATCGAACAAACTCACCAACGCTTCTTTTATTTTTAGCGGCATCCCCAGGTGTCTCGCCAATCCGTTGCCTGAACCACGGGAAATAATTCCCATCGGCACGTCTGAAAAAACCAATCCTTGCGCTACTTCATTTACGGTCCCATCACCTCCAACCGCGATCACGTATTGAAAGCCCTTGGTGATCGCTTCACGAGCAAGTTCTGTTGCATGACCACGATTTTGAGTAAACTCAATGGTACATTCAATGTCTCTTGCTTCGCAAGCATCAATCATTAAACCTTCTACTTCAGGTTGAAAGCCGCCCCCTGCGTATTTATTGACAATGAATAATACCTTCTTAACTTCGTTGTTCACGCTTCAACATTACTCAATTTTATGGAATTGGATTTTTATTTGAACCGAAAATTAATGTTCAAGGCCTGGAATAAAGAATCGAAGTTGCTGATGCGCCTGAATGCCATTGATTGTGTTCGTGGCGAATTGCAAAAGAAGAATCACGTACTTCTTCAGTTTACCGGATTACACGACCGACATCAGGAAGAAATCTACGAATTAGATGTCCTGCTGATCAATAATAAGAAGCATGTAGTGGTTTGGAATGCTGAACGAAATGGCTGGGACCTTAATTCCTTATCGGAGTCCATATTGCCTGAACCCTTTCTAAAAACGGTTTCGGCCCAAGCGGCTCGTATCTGCAATTATTTTGAAACAGAAGAAGGTAATAAGATGAAGTAGGACTATTTCAGGTTTACTTTTTCCTGAATGTATTTCACTGCCTGATCGAAGGTTTGAAGTTTCTCTGCATCGTCATCTGGAATACGGATATCGAAGGTCTGCTCAAACTCCATCACAATTTCAGCATAATCGAGCGAGTCGATTCCTAAATCTTTAACAAAATTTGCATCTGGGGTAATTTCTGATTCTGCGATGCCGAGTTTTTCTGTCAGTATCTTGGTGACTTTAAGAGGAATGTCTTGCATAGCGGGGTTAATGTGGGTGTAAATGTATTAAATCTGATTTTGCCCCACAAGAGGTTAAAAGTTAATGGTTAATTGTTAATGGGCTTAAAGCGTTTGGATTCATCTTCGTTCTAATATCCTGAAACCGACACACCCAGTCTCACACCACGATTAACCATTAACTATTAACTTAAAACCAAGACCTCACTAGAATCGCATAAAGAACTCAGTCCCCTTCCCTACTGTTGATTTTACAGTAAGAGTACCTTGATGCTGGCGCATGATCTGGCGCGATAAACTTAGCCCAATACCCGAACCCGTTTTTTTAGTGGTGAAAAAGGGAATAAAAATTCTATCCAGGGCTTCGGGTTCGATGCCCGTGCCATTGTCCTTTATAGAAATAACTGGCCGCGTTTTTTCATTCAGGAATGCCTTGATAATAATCTCTTTATTCTCTGACTCATCAAAAGCCTGAATGGCATTGCGGAGTAAATTAATCAGAACTTGTTCGATCAAATTTCGATCTGCAGAAATGGTCAGATCTTCAGGGTAAACTGACAAGGTAAGTTGTATGCATTTCTCAGCAAGGTCTTTTCGATGAAGCATGGTTAATTCCTCTAACAAAGATTTGATACCAATATCAATTGGCCTTGGTTTCGGAATACTCGTCAGACTTCTGAACTCTTTCACAAAATGAATGAGTCCTTCGCTGCGTTTACCTATTGTTTGTAATGAAAGGTGAATGTCATTGAGTTGATCCTTTGAAAGTGGTAAATCTGAATCTGATAAAACATGTGGCTTCAATTCCTCTTCTACTACTCCCGCCAGCGAGGAAATTGGCGTAACCGAATTCATGATTTCATGCGTCAACACACGCACTAGATTTTGCCATGCTTCCATTTCCTTTTCTTCCAATTCATTTTGAATATTCTGAATAGAAATCAGTTTTGCGTTTTCGCCACGTAATGTCAGTTCGATAGCATAAACAGAAAGTTGTAAAAGATCTTCCCCTGCTTTTACACGGATGAGTTCGCGTCCTCCTGTCTTTAATTTTTCAAAAACAAACACAAGTTGTTCATGCACTTCACGAAGATCATTCAATGTATCGGCACGATTCGTCTTTAAAAGTTTTCGCGCTGCGCTGTTAAAAATTTCAATCTTCCCGTCCTCCTTGAATACCAGAAGCCCAATGCCCACATGCATCACAATATTTTTGAAGAAGAGAAACTCTGAATCTTTTTCCCTGCGTGTGTTCCGCATATTGGTCATCGCTTCATTCAGTTCATGATGCAATCTTCTTACTGCAGAATCATCGCTTTCCGTTTTAAAGGAATAGGTTAGATCATCAAACTTAATGGAATCGATAAAGGCGGCAACATTTCCATTGGATCGATCAAGGTAATCAATCAACAGTTTTACCTGGTAAGCACTCAAGGCTAAAAAGACGAGAGAGACGATCCAATCTCCTTTGGAAAAGGCGAAGAATGAAAACAGAAAAATAGACGCGGCCAAAAAGGCAACTCTGGGTACTAATGGAGATTTCCAATTAAACTCCATCATAATCCTGAAAGACAAAAAGCTCGAAGCATAAAGCAAGTATACGGCAGATGCGGAATAAAGATCAACTTAATAAACAAAGTTACCAAAGAGATTGCTTCATACATGTGTTCGATTTTGAAACTTCGATCAACTTACCTTCGTCCGTTCAAAGAATAAATCATTTCTTTACTTTTTTCTTCCGATATTTCTAAATGATTTTACTACTCAAAGGAGAATCATTTTCATAGCGTTGAGTAAAAATGAAATACTTCGGAATCATTTGCTTCTGTTTCGTATCCCTTCTCGTTCGGGCTCAACAACCAGTTGAGATTGATGATGCAATAAACGAACGCAATTTTTTGCTTAAAGAATTAACGTATTACATTGACGAAACAAACTCCATAACGTTTTCGCAAGCTACTTCAACAGGATTCTCCAATCGGTATCGCCAACATGAATCCTATCAGAATAAAGATTTTAAAACCAATGCATCATACTGGATACGATTCCCGGTTCACCATAATGTAAACTCTAAAAAAATCTGGCTGTTTGAATTTTACGATCAGACTATCGATTACATAGAAGCGTACATTCCACAAGAGGATGGTTCATATCGTGGCGTTGTGATGGGCGATACTCAGCCCTTCGATAAGCGAACCTTCCTTCACAAAAACTTCGAGATTCATCTCGACATGAAATCGGATACCGTTGTCTATTATTATTTCAACGTGCGTTCTCACGACTTTGCTGACATTCGCATTGCTTTCCGATCGGTTGACCGATTCATTTATTATGCACTCAATGAATATTTCTTATTTGGCACATTCTATGGAATGATTCTCATCATCATACTTTATAATTTCTTAGTGTATCTCGCCATCCGGGAAATAAAAAATATCTATTACATATTCTACCTGTTAAGCGTTGCAGCTTACGCCACCAGTCTGGATGGAATCGGATTTCAATATTTATGGCCGAATCATCCGGAGTGGAATGATTACATGTTGGGGATAACGCTGTATGGCGTGATTCTTTGGGCACTCATCTTTACACGCAGATTTTTAAATACGCGTGCCAATGCTCCTGCACTCAACAAAGCGTTGACGATCATGATTGCATTAAGGTCTCTCATGTTTGTTATTGAATTCTTTTTCTATCCTGAACTGTTTGCCTATCGAAGTGTGGAGATCATACCACTCTCATTAATATTTTATACCGCCATCCAGGTTTGGTCTAAGGGATATCGGCCCGCACGATTTTTCGTTTTTGCTTATGGACAGCTCTTCATTGGCTTCTTTCTACGAACGATGGTTTATCTAAATTTTCTTCCTTTAACCACACTTTCACACTATAGTCTACACATCAGCTTCGTGCTCGAAATGCTTCTCTTAACCTTTGCTCTTGGTGATAGAATTCAAATTCTGAAAGACATGCGCGACCGGGCATTGAAACGAATCATTCATCAGCATGAAGTGAACATGAAATTAAAAGACAAGGTAAATCGTGAGTTGGAGGAAAAAGTGCAGGAACGAACCGTAGAATTAAATGAGAAGAATCATTTACTCGAAGAGACTAATCATAAACTTGAACGTCAGTCAATCGAAATAAATCAAATCAACTCCATCCTGGATCTTGACAATTGGAAGCTTAAGAACAGCATAAAAGAAGTATTGAATGAACGGCTCATGGAGAAAACCATGGACTATGTTCAATTCAAAACCCTTTATCCAGATGGCTTAGCCTGCGATCGCTTCCTGGAGAATTTAAAGTGGGAAAAGGGATTTCACTGCCGCAAATGCAATAATGAAAAGTATTTTGATGGCGCCCAAAAGTTTGCCAGAAGGTGTTCACGATGCGGTTATAATGAATCAATTACGGCTTACACCATATTCCATAGCATCAAATTCCCAATCGAAAAGGCATTTTACATAGCCTACCTCACCGTAACCGGCAATAAGGATATGACTTTGGATAGCCTTGCCACACAGCTGGGATTGCGCCTTAATACTGTGTGGAGTTTTAAACACAAGGTAGTTGACAGCATAAACGAACTTCAAAAAAGGGGCAAAAAACCCACTGCTTCACGGTGGGAGGAGGTAATTTTCACTGACTCTGCTACCAGCCCTACTCAGTCAAAAACGGTTGTAAAAAATATAAAATTAAAGACCTGATAACGGCCTTCGATTTCGTGTTTATCAAGCGCAAAAAGATAAGCGATGAATATCTAAAAACTGCCAGAAAACGATTGTAATCAATGTTTTTTAGGCGCAAAAAATCCTGTTCAAAATACACACTTCGGGACCTCCAAATCGGTTGATTTGTTAGAAAATTATCTTAATCCCCTTGACTCCTACATAACTTAGTTCTGCCTACAGCACAAATACGCAAACGCTGTACTGCATCAACGATTATGAGGAGAATTTTAACAGTTTTTATTGCACTTCTAACCCTTTCCTCTGCTTTGGCTCAAACAAAGACAGTGAAAGGAAAGGTAACGGACGCTGAAACCGGAGAAACACTACCCGGTGTAAACGTGATCGTGAGCGGGACGACCAAAGGAACGACTACAGACATGGATGGAGGTTTTTCCATTGATCTCGGTGCAAATGAAACTTCCTTGAGTTTCACCTTTGTGGGATACAAAACCAATACTGTTTTAGTAGGTGATCGCACCGTGGTCGATGTGAAGCTGGAAACAGATGTTCAGATATTAGAAGATGTTGTTGTGGTTGGCTACGGAGTGCAGAAGAAAAGTGATATAACAGGTGCCACCGGCTCTGTTAAAGGAGAAGAACTAATGAGACAACCTGTCCTTACTGCTACTCAGGCGATGCAAGGTAAAATTGCAGGAGTCCAAATTATTAGTAGCGGCCAACCTGGAAGTTCTCCTCAAGTCAGAATCAGGGGAGTTGGCACAACATTCAGCGGTACAAATGCATTGTACGTTGTTGATGGCGTTTTAACAGATGATATCTCGAATATCAACACGGCTGATATCGTTGATATGAATGTTTTGAAGGATGCATCATCGGCAGCTATATATGGTTCGCGTGGAGCAAATGGTGTAATCATTATCACGACACGGAAAGGTACCAGTGGAAAATTAAAAATCAGTTACAATAATAATATTGGTATCCGTCAGGCAGCCAATCTGGTTCAAATGGCGAACGCAGCAGAGTATAGTAACTATGTTCAAGCTGCCACGGGTGACGCTCCACCAGCATCATTATATAACACCGATTGGTATGGCGCCATTTTAAGAAATGCAATTGAACAAAGTCATAATATATCGCTCTCTGGCGGGACTGATAAATCTACTTTTCTCCTCAACGTGGGATATTTAAACGACCAGGGTATTGTGATTGATAACACCTTTAAGCGTTTGACTATTCGCATGAATGATGAATATAAAATCAACAACATATTAAAATTCGGATTGCAGTCTTCTTATAGTAATAGTGTCAATCAAAATGGCTTTAATAATCTGGATATTGACGCCTACGGAAATATTGGATCGGTTTACAATGACGCCTACCGTTCAGCTCCTACTATTCCAAGTGTTGTAGACGGGAAGTATGGAAATACATCGGCATATCAAAATGTTGGTAATCCAGTGTTGGACATTAAAGACAACGATATTAACGTTAAAGAAAACCGACTTCAGGGTTCTACCTATCTTGAATTGAAGCCAACCACCTGGCTTACCGTCAAATCTTCTATTGGTGCTGATTGGAGGAACTCACTAAACAGAGGTTATAATTATCAGTTTAATAATGACAATACCACGTTTGTCATTTCCGGTGGAAATCAATATAGTTCAAGAAGCAATTTAGCGGTTAAGAATACTCAATCCTTCCGATGGGTGTGGGATAACACAGCAACCTTCTCAAAGAAAATTGACAAAAGCGATTTCACCTTTTTAATCGGGGCAACAGCTGAGAAGTTTAATCTAACCTCATTCTCAGCGAATAGAAAAGATGTACCTGCTGATCAAAATCTTTGGTACATCGGAGTGGGTGATGCCAACTCTTCACAAAACGATGGTGGTGGAGATGCATGGGCTAGAAACTCCTACCTAGCGAGATTAAACTATAGCTACGATGGAAAATACTTAATAACAGCAACAATTCGAAGAGACGGTAGTTCAAGATTACCTTCTCAAAATCGTTGGCAAAGTTATCCTTCCGTTGGTGTTGCCTGGATATTAAGCAAAGAAGGATTTCTGCAAAACCAAAATCTCTTTGATTTCTTAAAGATCAGAGCATCGTATGGGCAGGTGGGTAACGATCAGGTGAGTACAAATGCATATACCAACACCGTTACTCAAAATAAGCCATACGCTTTTAATGGAAGCGTTTCGCCCGCAGTTAATGGTGTACAAATCGATCAAATCAAAGATCCTAACCTAACCTGGGAGAGAACAGGAGAATATGATCTGGCTGTCGAGTTTGCACTGCTTCAATCAAAATTGACCGGAGAAGTTAATTACTACGATAAGAAGATTGAAAACAGCTTGATCAATAAACCATTACTAACTACGTGGGGATACGATCTGGATCACTTGATTTTAACAAACGCTGCATCCATTCAAAACAAAGGGTTGGAGGTGTTACTAAACTGGAAAGACCAGATTAACGAAAACTGGTCTTATACAATTGGTGCCAATGTTACCTTCAATAAAAATAATGTAGTTGCATTAAACGGAGGCGAGGCGATCCGCGGAGGTGGAATTGGTGCTGCTCAAGGATTCACAACACTCACTGATAATGGGCACCCTGTTGGAAGCTTCTATGTTCTAAAAACAATTGGTGTATTCAATTCAAGTCAGGAAGTAATTGACTATAAAAATCAAGATGGAACTACCATTCAGCCAACAGCAAAACCCGGTGACTTTAAATATTTCGATAAAGACGACAACGGTAAAATCGATGACAACGACAGAGTGTTTGCAGGGTCGTACCAACCTGTAGCTTATTATGGAATAAACATTGGAGTGAACTATAAAAAATTTGATTTCAGTCTCTCCATTTATGGCAATGCAGGAAATAAAGTCTACAATGGCAAAAAGGCTGTGCGTGTTTCCGGAACTGATAATATAGAAAAGGATCTTGTTTATAATCGATGGACTAACGCAAATCACACGCAATCAGAACCATCCGCCAATACGGGGAATCAATTAGCATCTGATTATTATGTGGAATCTGGATCGTTTGTCCGCATCAATAACATTACCCTTGGTTACACCTTACCTGCTTCTGTTTTACAGCGAATTAAGATTTCAAGTCTAAGGGTGTATGTCACCTCACAAAATTTATTCACTTACAAAAAGTACAGCGGCTTTACTGCAGAATTGCCAGGTGATCCACTGAATTCAGGAATTGAATTAAGTGCCTACCCGACAACGAGGACCATTTCTGCTGGGCTAAACATTGGTTTTTAATAATTCTAAGGGCTAAAAAAATGAAGGATATGAAAAGAACATTTTTGATACGGCAAGCACTTCTCTATTCGTTGCTTTCATTCTTCACGGTTTCGTGTAGTGATAGTTTTTTGGATGTCCCGGTACAAGGAGGAGTAACACCTGCTTCCGACCCTGGTCTACCTTTAAGACTGGTAACAGGAGTTTACAGCAGTTTACTTCAAGGTGATTCCTGGGGCAACGGTGATGTACATTCGTTTGCCTTTGTTTCTGTGACCAGCATTATGTCGGACGATGCAGACAAAGGAAGTACAGGCAGTGACCAGGCTGTTCCGGTTGGGGACATCGACAACTTTACACTAACCTCTACCAACAAATTTTGTGAATCATTATGGAACGGTCACTACAATAGTATTGGTGCAGCTAACATCGCGTTGGAAGTGCTGAACGATCCATCGGTTGATCCAGAACAACGTGACATTTTAATGGGTGAAATGCGTTTCATCCGAGGCTACCTATACTTTAATCTGGTACGCATGTTTGGCGGTGTACCACTTGCGCTAAGAGTACCCATCAATGCTGAAGATGCCAAAACAGATCCTGCATTTAATGTACGAGCAGATACAACGGCTGTATACAACAGCATAGCTGAAGATTTACAGTTCGCGATTGATCGCTTACCGCTAAAAGCACAGGCCATTAAAGGGCACGCAACCAAAGGGGCAGCTCAGGCCCTGCTGGCTAAAGTATGTATGTATCGGGGACAATGGAACAAAGTATTTTCATTGACAGATCAAGTCATCAGCTCTAATCAATACTCACTACTTGATGACTACGCTACGGTGTGGCGACAAGCCGGAGACAATAGCAATGAATCTCTTTTTGAAATTCAAACGGGTGAATTTAACAACTCCAATTTAAACATCAGTAACTATACAGCACCTCAAGGACCACGATCGGGCGGCAAAGGTGGCTGGAATGATTTAGGGTGGGGGTTCAATGATCCATCGCTAAGTTTAATAAACGCTTACGAACCAACCGATTTAAGAAAAGAGGCAACCATTATCTTCATCGACAATTCTGGCACTCATAAAGGCACAGTACTCTGGGATGGATTCAGAGTGCCAAGTTCTGACTCCGTTCAGAATCTGTATTATAACTACAAGGCCTACACCAGCGAAGCCAAGGAAAAATATGCCAACCCTACTGATAAAGACAGACCTAAGAACATCAAAATTTTGAGGTATGCCGATGTACTCCTAATGTATGCGGAGGCTGCACTTCACACCGGCTTAGGAGATGCTGATGCAAAATTAAATCTTGTTCGTGATCGCGCAGGCCTCTCACCAAAATCCGGAATAACTATTGACGATGTTTGGCAAGAACGACATGTAGAACTGGCGATGGAACACGACAGGTTTTGGGATATCGTACGTCAGGGACGTGCCGCTCAAGTGATGCACGATTCAGGGAAAGCCAATTTCGAAGAAGGAAAACATGAGCTGCTACCAATTCCTAATTCTCAAATTCTCTTGAGCAATAATCAATTGGAACAAAATCCGAACTATTAATCTCTAATGAAAATTCAAATGAATATTATTTCCAAAATTTCTGCCATTAGAGGTTCACCTTTTAAACTAAAAAAAACGAAATAAGCTAGCGAGCTTACTATATGACTTTTCTAACTCAAATTTTAAACTAAACAACAAATGAAAAAAACAATTAATTATTTATTAGCAGGTGGTGTAGCACTTAGTTTGCTAGCCTTGGCTTCGTGCGGAGATGATGACAAATCATTACCCCCAATTGACGGGTATAATAATTCAGATGAAGTTGGAGCAACTAATTTAAAAGCGCACTGGACTTTTGATGATACAAATGATGAAGGTTTGTCTAGCACAGCCCCCTCTCATACATATGGAACGGTTGGCTTTACTGACGGACAAATTGGAAAAGCACTGAAATTAACAGGTGGCGCTTTGGTATACCCAAGTATTGCTAACATTGGTGAGGCTAACTCATTAAGCAATTTCACAGTTAGCTTGTGGGTCAACGTAACAAATAATAAAAAAACAGCTAGCGAAAGTGCGACAGCACTTTTTGCAATTCTCTACGCCAATGATGATGACATCTGGGGTAACATTAGCATGTTAGCTGAAACCGGAGCACACTTACCTAGCTCAGATACATTATTATTAAAACCTTTATTGAAAACTTTAGTAGATGGTGGTGGTACTAGCTTGCAGGATAATATCAGCGTTGTCAATGGTGATAAAGGAAAAGATTTTCTTGGAGCTAAGACATGGTCTCATTTTGTAGCACGCTGGAATGGTACTTCACATCAATTTGAAATTTTCGGGGATGGCGTAAACGTAGGTGCTTACAGTGATCGTGGAACAACACCTCAATTGTCAATGAGAACACCTGCACAAGCTGTCTTTGGAAGTCTTACTTATAATGATATTGGATTCGCTGGTGCTCCGGACAGAGGAATTCCTTTGGCAAATGCATCAATTGATGATGTTAGAGTCTTCAATACTGCTCTTACCGATGCCGAAATTAAAGCCTTATTTAATTTAGGTACTGCCGGAAGATAATTGGGTTAGTTTGGTTTGAGGGTGCTTATGCACCCTCTTTTTTTTCTTACAAAAATGATAAGCAGCAAACACTTCCTGATTACTTTATTTTATCTGATTTTATTCATTGCGTGCGATGATAAAGACAATCCTCCGATTTCATCGCCAGACTTTACGCTTACTTATTTTTCTATTAACAATGTACAAACCAACGCTTCTGCCGTCAATGTTTCAAGGTCTCCACAATTAAAATTATATTTTTCAGAGCCTTTAAACTTATCATCTGCTCAAATGCAGATTGTTTTGAAACAAGGTTTTACAACTATTCCTTGTCAATATAGTCTTACCAATAATGATAGTGCTGTTCTTATTGTCCCTCAAATTGAACTACATGCTATTACCAGCTATAGTTTATTTGTTGATGCAGCACTTTTATCAAAAACCAGCAAAGAGTTTGGCACGTATCTCAAATATAGCTTAGTCACAGAGCTTGATTTATCCGATAAATTCCCCCGCATTTCCGACAATGCATTATTAGATAGTGTGCAACACAGAACTTTCAAATACTTCTACAACTTCGCCCACCCTGCCAGTGGCATGGCGCGCGAACGAAATTCTTCAGGCAATACAGTAACGAGTGGTGGCTCAGGTTTTGGAATCATGGCCCTTATTGTGGGCATGGAAAGAAATTTTATCACACGTACTGAGGGCGTGAACCAAATGAAAAAAATTGTATCGTTCCTTGAGACTGCCGATCGTTTTCATGGCGCATGGTCGCATTGGATCGATGGCAACACAGGCAATGTAATTCCCTTCAGTACAAAAGATAACGGAGGTGATTTAGTAGAAACATCATTTCTTGTACAAGGTCTACTCACCTTCCGCCAATATTTAGAACCAACCGATACCGTTGGCAACAACCTCATCAATCGCATCACCACCCTTTGGGAAACGGTAGAATGGGATTGGTATCGAAAAAATAATTCAAATGTATTGTACTGGCATTGGTCACCCAATTACAACTGGGATATGAACTTTGCCTTGTCCGGATATTTTGAAGAACAAATTACATACGTGCTCGCTGCTGCCTCCCCTACTCATAGCATTCCGAAAGAAGTATATTCAAATGGCTATGGCAAGAATGGCGCTATCGTGAAAAATAATATGTACTACAATATCAAACTTCCACTGGAAAGTCCTGCACCACTTTTCTGGGTACAGTATTCTTACCTTGGATTAGATCCACATTTTTCAGATGACTATGCCAACTATTGGGAACAGAATGTTAATGCTACCTTGATCAATCGTGCATACTGCATAGCCAATCCAAAAAAATACATTGGTTATAGCGAAGATTGCTGGGGACTTACCGCCAGCGATAATCAGGATGGTTACAACGCACACTCACCAGGAAATGATCTTGGTGTAATTACACCTACGGCTGCATTGTCATCGTTTCCCTATACTCCTATTGAGTCAATGCAAGCACTAAAATTTTTCTACTATACAATAGGAGATCGAATGTGGGGACCGTATGGATTTTATGATGCGTTTAACTTAACAGAAGGATGGACAGCAACGTCAACACTCGCCATTGATCAAGGACCCATCATTGTGATGATTGAAAATTATCGCACGGGATTACTTTGGGATTTATTCATGTCAGCTCCGGAAGTCAATGATGCTTTTACAAAACTAAATTTCACTAAATAAAATAATAGAGAGTAATGAAAAAGGTAGCGCTCTACGGATTCTTTCTTCTGTCGATTGTAATAGCATGTTCGTCACCTGCAACCAAATCGAATGTATCGGTAAATACATCCATCAGTGATGATTCTCTTCTCACGCTTGTTGAATACAGAACATTTCAATATTTCTGGGATGGTGCTGAACCAACCTCTGGTGCTGCGCGAGAACGCTTTCATACTGACAATATTTATCCTGACAACGACAAGCAAGTTGTTACATCGGGAGGAACAGGTTTTGGCGTAATGGCAATCCTTGTTGGCATAGAACGTAAATTCATTACGCGTGAAGAAGGATTCCAACGACTGAATAAACTTGTTAGCTGGTTAGAGAAAGCAGATCGTTTTCATGGTGTATGGCCACATTGGCTGAATGGAGAAACCGGAAAAGTAAAACCCTTTAGTCCGGATGATGATGGTGCGGACTTAGTAGAAACTTCCTACCTCGCGCAAGGATTACTTTGTGTGCGTCAATATTTTAAAGATGGAAACGAAAAGGAGAAAGCGCTGTCGGCAAAGATTGATAAACTCTGGAAAGAAATTGAATTCGACTGGCATCGCAAGAACAATCAGAATGTATTGTACTGGCATTGGTCACCTAAGAATCAATGGAAAATGAATTTCGCAGTCGAAGGTTATAATGAATGTCTCATTATGTATTTTCTTGCTGCAGGATCACCAACACATACTATTCCAGCAGAAGTGTATCATGAAGGATGGGCGCGCAAAGGGAGAATTCGCAACGACTCTACACACCAGCAATATGGTTATCATCTAAGTTTGAAACACAATGGAGCTCCACAATTTGGTGGCCCGTTGTTCTGGTCTCATTATTCATTCTTAGGTCTTAATCCTCATGGCCTCAAAGATGCTTATGCAGATTATTGGGAACACAATACAAATCACACCCTCATCAACAGACAATATTGTTTAGAGAATCCAAAACACTTTAAAGGTTACGGAGAAAATTGCTGGGGACTCACAGCCAGTTATTCTATAAAAGGGTATGCAGCACACAGTCCCAATGAAGACTTAGGTGTGATTTCACCAACGGGAGCCTTATCTTCTTTCCCTTACACACCGATCGAATCGATGAAAGTAGTACGCCATCTTTATGAAGATCTTGGTAACAAGGTATTTGGAGTGTATGGATTTTATGATGCCTTTAGCGAACAGGAGAATTGG
>JBDTTT010000122.1:0-16487 GCA_039930485.1 Chryseolinea sp. | reverse complement strand
TAATCCGTTTCCTCTGCGTTGTTCTAATGTTGTTGGATCAAGCTTCTCCCATTTGGTGTCATCAAAATCTTTTGCACTTGCCTTTGGAAAAATATCATGCGTTTTGATATTTTTTCCGGTAGCATAAATTTCATGCTTATCATCACCAGAAGCGCCAGGTGCTTTAAAATCTTTGTCTACAATTTGAACATCGCTATAGCGCCATTCACCTTTTACAAGGGTAACACCTTCTTTTGTTTTTAAATCAACAATAGCGTTCGGCTTATCAAGCGAAAGCTCTACAGATTCCTGTGCGAACGAAGCAACACAAAAAAATAAGAAGCCTGTCGTAAGACAGAACTTCCTGATTAGTGTATAAAATAACCCTAAATTCATACCTAATCAATTTTAGTTTTAGAACCCGCAATGGCAATCTCTACGTCTTGAGCTGAACTCGCTGCACCACTTACACCAATGGCTCCGATAATTTCACCATTATAAAGAATGGGCACTCCGCCTTCCAACATCACATATCCAACCGTAATCAGCGGAGTACGTCCACCTTTAATGGCATTCTCCATATTTTGTGTAGGTTGATCAAACATGGCAGCTGTATGTGCTTTTTCATACGCTACCAAAGCAGAACCTGCAAAAGTAGTTTCCGGGCGTTCTGCATAAATTAAGTTTCCACCTCTATCAACAATAGCAATTGACGGTCCGCCATGCGGAGCATTTACACTCGTTCCGTACTTGCGTGCTTCTGCAACAATTTTTTTTGCAGCTTCCAAGGTTATGGATTTAGTCGTAGCCGTTTGAGCTTGCGTTGCTATAGCAATAAAGAGATAAAGGATTACTATACTATTTTTCATTTTCGTATTGGTTAAAGAGTTGAGATGGGAGTGATTACTTCGCAGGTTTGTCAAATTTTACTTTATGTCCTGCTTTCTTCGTTTCTACATCGGGCCATTTTGTATCGGCCTTCACAATATTGTTCTTCACGTCTTTATAAAATAGAGTATAAGCATCCTGTGTATGTTGAAGCATGAGACGTCCATCCTCAATAGAAAATATTTCTGGATTGACTGGACGAACTTTTCCTAAACTCATCGCGTAAGCACAGAAGCCGCCATATTGAGGAAGATATTTTTTAGGAGCGCTTCGAAATAATTCCTGATGTTCGCGTGAGGCGAATATGTATTTCGCACCATGAAACCATTCTGTGAATTTCTCCTCACCCTTCACTGCTTTGTTATCCGTATGATACGCAACTACATCGTATCCTTGATTGGCCAAACCATTTTCTGCCAGGTTAATGTAAAAGTGCTCGACACCTTTAATTGGAATTTGTTTACCACCATTCTTTACAACAACCGGCCAGTATTTATTGGCATCAACTAAAAATCCATTTGCATTTTTATTCCAAAGGTCATTTGCTTTCTGGTTGTGCTGACAGATTAATCTCTCGATACCTTTGTCATCTTTTTGTACATAACAAAAGTTGGGGTCGATTGGGGAGACATGTCCTTGTGAAACAGCATAAGCACAGAACCCACCAAATTGCACTTCGTATTTCTTCGGATTAGCTTCAAATTGTTTTTTATTTTCTTCGGATGAGAAATAATAAACCAAACCATCCTGTTTGAATTGATATTGATCTGAACCTTTTACCGGTTTCCCTTGTGTGAAGTAAGCCACAGGATCATAGCCATCGATTACAACACCTTGATCGTCTACATTGATTAATGGCTTCTGTGCCAACAACGAACCTCCAGACAGGAAGCATGCCAACGTGGCAATAAAAAACGAGTTGATTTTTTTTGTACGCATAGTTTCGTTTGATTATGATTCAAAGAAACGAAGTGTACTAAAAGAAGTTTGTCAGGAATATTGCGAGAGACATCATTACCTATTAATTTTTATTTTTCGAAAACTCCTACTACATGTCCATCGGGATCGCGAAAATAAAATCCACTTTTATATCCATATGAAGGATTTGTGATAGTCACTATTCCAGGAGTGATGAAATCAATTTTTCGCTGCTTTAAATATCTATAGACTTCCCAAACATCAGGCGTTGTTAAGATGGTTTCCCAATGAACCAAGTCATCGGCACGTTCATCCGTTGGATAGGGTCTTCCATTTGTGGGGGACAGGTATTCGAGAAACTCGACACCCATGCCTTCTTTCGCTTTGTTACCCGAGATATGCAAACTCGCCCCTTGAACATTATTTAAATGTTCCTGTTCATTTCCAGAGTTAAAACTCTCGCCTTGATATTTCACTCCTAGCAAATCGTCATAGAATTTCTTGCTTCTTTCCGTTTGCGAAATACCGATAGCGGTGTGATCGATGCCTAAAAATATTTTGTTGGAACTTTTCTGCCATTTCGGATTTCCTTTTCCTGGAGGAAAGTAAATCAGTTCAAAATTATGTCCAGCGGGATCGCGAAAGTAAAATGCTTTGATACCCTCTGCCGCAGGAATACTTTTTGGCAAAGTCTGTGGGCCAGTGGAAACATGTTGAACATTAAACTTTTTTAGTCTTGCGTAAGCCGAATCCATATTGCTCACCACAATAGCAATGTGCTGAAACCATAGATCATTGCTGTGTGAATCTTCCGGTATTGCACGTCCACCTGAAGTAAGGTAATCGGTTAACTCTATTTCCTCCTCACCCAATCGCAAGCGTGCCTTTTTATAGCGGATACCAAACACGCCTTTCAGTTTTTCATACTCTGTTCCATGTACTTCTACTTCTGAGATTTTTTCGAACGGTAATACCTTTGTGAAAAAGTCAAGTGCCCGATTCATATCCGGCACAGTAATGCCGACCGCATCTACGCGTTGAACAGTTTGAGAAAGGAGCGTACTCCATATAATAAAGAGGGATAGAGAAAGAAAATACTTTTTCATACTGATTTTATTTCGGAGTGTTTCAACTCGCGTTCTAAAAAATAATTTAAGAGTGTGCGCAAGACAGCGATGGCGGCAAGCTTGCCGATGTCATCCCAGTTCGGAGCAACGGCAGTTCGTAAAATATCAGCGGCTAATAAAAACTCAAGTGCAAGTGCGAGCGATTTGCCAAGACTTAACCGGATCTCCATTCTATCCATTCCATTCTGGAAGGGGCTTTTCATATAAAACCAAATTGCTTTTATAATAGCGTGAGCAATGATTAATGCTGCTGCTCCATCTACCAGACTGCCGAGCGATAGCGTAATTAATTTTACAGCCTCTTCCAATGGTGTCATAATTCAAGAATGATTCCGGTGGTGACATCTACCTTGTTCAGTTGCGTCACGTATTTCGATTCAACAAACAATCGAAATTTTTCTAGTCGATATTCAAATCCGCCACCCAGATTCAATGCTGTGATCCATCGTTTGTCAGGCATTTCATCTTCGGTATGAAAAGTCACTCTCGATAAATTGATTCCTGCCAATGGATAGAGTGAGAGCTTCTTTCTGATTTCAAAAAGATATTGTGCATTGAAATTATACTCCAACTCTTTTTTCTTTGTCACTTTTCCATTTTCAGAAATTTCTTTGTTGAGTAATGCAGAGAAATCGGGACCGATGTGAAGGTTGCCGGTCAGACGGTAGGTAACATTTACATTTAATCCGGGATTGTCAATGTAGTTGCAAGAGGTAATACCTGTTCCGAATAGCCATCGCTTTTCCTGGGCAAAGGTTATGACAGAAGTTGCACTAAACAAACAAAGTGATACGAAAATGTTTTTACCCATCATGACGTTGTACCGCTTACTTTAATTTCTCAAGCAAATGCTTTCCTACTCTCAACGCATTTGCCATAATGGTAAGCGATGGATTAAACGCGCCAGAGGAAACAAAGAAGCTGGCATCTACCGCATAAAGATTATCAAGATCGTGAGCTTTGCAATTCACATCGAGAACAGAAGTCTTCGGATCTTTGCCAAACTTAAGTGTACCCATTTGATGCGATACTCCGGATACACCAAGATCATAACCCAGGCGAGTCGCGCTACGTAACAGCGGATCTTTTTCTGCCAGCTTATCCAATATATCATATAGCTTTTTCTTCAGTTTCGTGTATGCCTCTCGATTGTTCACTGTGTAAATCGTTTTGATTGTTCCATCCTTTCGGAGTGTGACCTGATTATTTGGATCCGGTAAATCTTCTGATGTAATCCAGAAGTCAATGGAATGAGTAGAGAGCTCCTGAAAAGATTTTCCCGGGAAATGATTCTTCGTTAAATCCAGTACGGTGTCCGGATCATTTTTGCCCATCAATTGAATTGTACCCAACGGATATTCCGAATCTTCAGCGTTGTGATAGAAATCAGAAAGTGAAAATGATTTTTGAAATTGTGATGTATTTAATTTTTGCGAGAAGTTGATGACACATCCGTTTTGATGGAGCATGTAGTTCCGTCCAACTAATCCTGAACTATTTGCAAGTCCCTCCATAAATTGACGGCCACCGGATCGAAGGAGGATGGCAGCTGAGTTTACTGCACCTGCAGCCAACACCACCACATCACTTTCGAATGCAATCTTTTCTCTATCGCGTGTTACCTCAACTACTGAAATTCGTTTTCCCGATTTATCCGTGAGCAATCGATCAACATGTGCACGAGTAAGTAACGTTACATTCGGTGCCATCAACGCTTGCTTCAATGCAACTACCTGCGCATCTGCTTTAGCTTCAGTTGGATCAGGGAAGCCATCGAAGTTGCTGAGATGAACAGGTGAGGCACCTGATTTTCCATTCTCGCCTAAGCGTACACCAATCGGTAACGGAAATGGTTTATACCCTAACTGATTTATACTCTCATACAACTCTTGCATGCTTGGCTCATGCTTGAGCGGTGGATGCGGATAGGCTGTCGATGCTTTCGGTTCTGTTGGATCCGCTCCACGTTCGCCGTGTACACTATATAATTTTTCAGCTTCTGTATAATAAGGTTCGAGATCATCATAGCTGATTGGCCAAGCGGGAGAAATTCCTCCAATATGTTTTGTTTCTTTAAAGTCGCTTTCACGCAAACGAAACAAAGCAGCACCATACATTTTTGTATTTCCACCCACTGCGTAATGTGTATACGGACTAAAGGGGTTATCATCTTTGTCAAACCACTCTTCTGTTGTGCGGTATCTGCCTTTTGTGAATACTTCACGCGCATCCCAATTCTCTTTTTCTTTTGGAATGTAATCACCACGCTCAAGGACCAATATCTTTTTTCCAGAAGGCGCAAGTTTGTATGCTAATGTTCCACCGCCTGCACCAGATCCTATGATGATGATGTCATATTTTGTTTCCATGAATTTTGTAGTTCGTTGATTTGATTATTAAATCTTCTATCTCTTATTTAATATCTGTTGTTTGATGCTCGCAGTACCCACAATTAAAAATGCACAGATATGAATGAGAATGATGCATCTTCGCGCAGATGGCTTTACCTTTTGATTTTCTAAAAACTTCTGCTGCGGTGAGCATTCCGATAAAAGGTGCTACCATATAGATCCAAAGCGATGTGTAGTACATTGCGGGCAAAGCAGATGCAAGCGTACGCGCAGGATTCATACTAAAACCAGAAACGGGACCGGATAAAATTACGTAGCCCATCACAAAAAATCCGGCAATCGCTCCCGTGTATTTTGAAAGTGTGGGATGATTGGATGTCGTCAATACCATCGTCATCATTCCAAAAGCGATAAAGATTTCAATGATGAAAGCGCTTGCCGATCCAAATCTTCCGGGAGTAGTAACAACATAATTTACATGTGGATCTTTAAAAGCACTTCCCAGTAAGAATGACATCAGTGCAACAGCAACGACACCACCGATGCATTGAAAGATGGAGTAATAAAACGCATCATGAAGTTTCATTTTCTTTAATCGAACGAATGTAAAGGTAACGGCTGGATTCATGTGCGCTCCGGAAAGCTTTCCCATTGGAGAATAGTTGATAAGCGTAGCCGTGATGCCCATTGCTAATCCCATCAAACAAAGCCGAATAAAATCATTGGATATTGATTGGCGTACAATCGAATTTGGATATTCGAGAATTGTCCCGAAGAGTGATGCCGATATCATGAAGAGCCCGAGACAAACAGCCTCCATGCTATAGACTTTCCAATTTTGTTTTAACGACTGTATCATTGCGTATGACTTCTACGCAAGATTAATTAAGATGATGAATTTGGATTGTCGGGTAGATTGCTATTAGGGGAGGTTAGATGATAAATTGTTTTGAGATGGCGAGTGTATGCTATTTACGTAAGGAATACAGATTGCCCAGCGCACATCTACTCTAAATTTTCTACAATGAATGATTACCTAATTATTTCCAACCTACTCAAATCAATAATTCCCTTTACCTATCGTGCTTGTTTTATAAAAACGCAAAACTCATATGCATCATTACCTTCTTATTCTTTGGACGAAGAAACAAATCATACTCCAATGACACGCGTAGACTTTCACCTACCCCCCAGGCCTGCGCCATACATCCCCGGGGATGAAATGGAGATTCAGCATCAAATATTTCGGAGATGCTTCCTATGCCCACTTCATCAAGATGTTTAAAAAATCCTGTGAGCAATCGTGCAGCTTCCACTTTTCCTTTTGCACCTTTTAAATGGATGAGCGCATCAATGTATGGTCCAATTAAAAAACTCCAAACTGTTCCCTGGTGATAAGCGCCATCGCGATGCCATTGATTGCCACCATAAATTGGTTTGTATTCCTGATGATCAGGAGAAAGGCTACGCAATCCTCTCGGTGTTAATAGTTTTTCCGTAACGAGGTCAAACACTTTTTGTGCTTTGTCTTTTGGCAATAATTGAAACGGAAGACTTAAAGCATAGATCTGATTTGGTCTCAGATCATCATTTTTATTTTCGCCATCAACAAAATCATACAGACCACCTTGTGCTTCATTCCAAAAGAGTCGATTGAAAGATGCCTTCACCTGAAAGGCACGCTTCTTAAACTCTTCAGCTTCATTTGTCTTTCCAGTGTCGGACAGTAATTCAGCCATGATTGAAAGTGCATTGTGCCAAAGTGCATTTATCTCAACAGCCTTACCTTTGCGTGGAGTTACCACCCAATCACCTACTTTTGCATCCATCCAGGTAAGTTGAACACCATCCTGGCCGGCATATAAAAGTCCGTCAACATCTACATGAATGTTATAGCGCGTTCCCTTATCATGCCAATCGATGATGTTACTCAGTACGGGAAGCAATGTTTTAATGAATGCCTTATCAGATGTGTATTGATAATATTTGTAGATCGCATGAAAGAACCAAAGTGTTGCATCCACCGTGTTGTATTCTGGTGTTTCACCTTGATCGGGAAATCGATTCGGTAACATTCCATCACTTACACTTTCGGCAAAAGCTTTTAGAATTTTCTTAGCGTCATCAAATCGACCTGTTGTCAAACATAATCCTGGCAGAGAGATCATGGTATCGCGGCCCCAATCGCTAAACCAATGATAACCCGCGATAATGGTTTTTAAGTCATCACCGCGTTTTACAATAAATTGATCTGCTGCAAGAGTAAGGCGTTTTAGATTTTCATTCCACGAAACATCTTTGATCAGTTTCGCTCTTCGGTTTTGTTCCTGCTTAAAAAGTTTAAAAGCATCTCTTCCTGTTGGATCTTCCGTGGAAATAATGATTCCGATTTTATCACCTTTTTTAATATCAATAATGAATTTTCCATGCGTGAATAAATCTTCCTGAAAATCCAATCCACGATACTGTTCAATGGAATATTCAAAGTTGTGATACCAATTTGGAGCTACTTCAAAAGTTGATTTTGGTATTGAAATGAAAAGCTCAGGACTATCGGAATAATTTTTAGTTTTAAAAATACCTTCGTTAAACTCGTATTCTTTATTCAGTGCTTCATTGGCGCGGCTTATGCTATGGTAATCACGCGATGCACCCAAAGGCAGAAGTTCAAGTTTAGATTTCTCTGGTACGGAAATTACGTCATACAACACCAGTGTTGTATTCTCACCGTGAACTCCTACGATTGTCTTCTTAATTTTAACACCTTCCGTTTCGTAGGTGAACTCCGGAAACATTTCACGTTCAAAACTTTTTAGGTGATTAAATCCTTGAGGATGAACACAACCCGGATATTGATTCGAGCTTAATTCAATGCGGACATCGTTGGATTGTTTTTCTTTATTAGCAGATGGGATAACTATAGTCTCATCGAGTTTTGAAAGTAGAACGGTGCGCCCAACAGGTGGATGCATAGCGGCCACCAGCAATCCATGATACCTTCGCGAATGTGCACCTGATACGGTTGAACTTGCGTAACCACCAAGTCCATTTGTTTCAAGCCACTCAAGTGAACGGGCCTTATTAAAATCATGTAATACATCTGAAGTGAATGGAGTTTTCATATTTAATTTTTTCAATACGCAACAAACAGTTGACGATGATCAACTGTTTGTTGCCTGTTATGAATTGACTTTTACTTTCTTGGTTGTATCAACTTGGCTACTAATCCTGTCCAGCCGGTTTGGTGGGTGGCGCCTACACCTCTTCCATTGTCGCCATGGAAATATTCGTAAAACAAGATGTAATTACTGAAGTGAGGATCGTTGTGCAGTTTGTCATACTGCCCGTTCACAGGACGTTTTCCGTTCTCATCTTTTTTGAAGATGTTGATCATCCGTTCAGAAAGATCGGTGGCAATTTCCATGAGTGTCAGCTTATTTCCGGAGCCCGTAGGATGTTCTATTTTAAAATCATCACCGTAATAATGATGGAAACGTTGAAGTGATTCGATCAAAAGATAATTAACCGGAAACCAAACCGGCCCGCGCCAGTTTGAGTTACCACCAAACAGTGAGGTGTCACCTTCACCCGGAGTATATTTCACCACGAACTCTTTATCATTCGCATAAAACTTAAACGGATTGGCATCATACACTTTCGACAAGGCCCGAATTCCATAGTCGGATAAAAATTCAGTTTCATCCAACATGCGCTTCAATATGCTTTTCATGCGGTGGCCACGCAAGAGCGATAGGAGATGTCTTTCTTTTCGACCCTTCTCTCCCCAACGTGAAATCAGATTAGCAAGATCCGGTCTGTTTTGTAAAAACCATTCCAGTCGCTTGGTAAACTCTGGCATTGACTTGAACAGATCTTCATCTAATACCTCAACCGCAAACAAGGGAATCAATCCTACCATTGAGCGTACCTTCATTGGAGTACGCTTGTCGTCCGGTGTGTGAAGCACATCATAAAAAAATTCATCTTCTTCATCCCACAAGTCAAGACCCTCATTGGCGATGGCACCCGCGATGTAAAGAAAGTGTTCAAAAAATTTTGTGGCCAGACTTTGATAGGTTGGGTTTTCTTTTGCGAGTTCTAACGCCATGCGCATCATGTTCAATGTGAACATCGCCATCCAACTGGTTCCATCAGATTGCTCAATGTATCCACCCGTAGGAAGTTGTGCGCTGCGATCAAACACACCAATGTTATCCATTCCTAAAAATCCACCCTGAAAAATATTATTACCGGTATGATCTTTTTTATTTACCCACCACGTAAAGTTCAGCAAGAGTTTATGAAATACTTCTTCTAAAAATTTCCGGTCGCCCACACCATTCTGAAGTTTCTGATCAATTTTATAAACCCGCCACGATGCCCATCCGTGCACAGGAGGGTTAACATCGCCAAATGCCCACTCGTAGGCAGGTAATTGTCCGTTGGGATGCATGTACCATTCTTTGGTGAGCAAGAGCATCTGATGTTTAGCAAATTCGGGATCGACCATAGCAATTGGGATGGTATGGAAAGCCAAATCCCAGGCAGCGTACCATGGATACTCCCAGGCATCTGGCATTGAGATTACATCAGCGTTATTAAGGTGTGTCCATTCCCAGTTTCGCCCTCGCTTTCGTTCTTCAGGAGGAGCGGGTTGTGCAGGATCTCCTTTCAGCCATTTTGCTACATCATAATAAAAGAATTGTTTGCTCCACATCATGCCTGCAATCGCCTGGCGCTGGATGTTCTTTTTATCTTCGTCATCAATTTTCAATTGAAGGTCGTGAAAGAACTCATCGGCTTCGCTTACACGCTTTTCAAAAGTAGAATTGAAATCTTTAAAAGGATCGACAAGAAATTTTGGTGCTAAACGAAGTCGAATGGTTTTCGATTTTCCTGCGGGAACTTTCAATTCGTAATTCAACGCAGCTTTGGTTCCTTTATGAATTTTATTTACAGCCTCATCTTTTCCAGCAACGAGATAATCATTTACGCCATCTTTAAATGTTCCTTCTTTTGATAAACTATAAAGTCGGTTGGTGTTGGTCTCATTTTCGCAGAAGAGCGTTTCAGGTTTGTCATCAAAAAATAAATAACGATCACCTAACACAGCGTGAGAAATACGGATAACGTAATCTTCATCCAGATACAATTCAGGTTTGTAAGAATCATCTCCCCAGGCCCAGGTATTTCGAAACCATAATGTTGGCAACACATGTAGAGATGCTGATTCGGCTCCACGATTCTCTACTGTAATTCTCATGAGAATATCTTCATCGTCTGCCTTTGCATATTCAATAAAGACATCAAAATACTTATTCTCATTGAAGATCCCAGTATCAATTAACTCAAACTCCGGATCAAGTTTACCTCTTCGCTTATTTTCTTCTACCAATGCAGCATACGGAAATTCGTTTTGAGGATACTTGTACAACATCTTCATGTACGAGTGTGTAGGTGTGCTGTCGATGTAATAGTATTGGTCTTTGCAATCTTCAGCGTGATTGCCTTCATTTCCCGTAAGTCCAAAAATTCTTTCTTTTATGATCGGGTCTTTCTTATTCCAGAGACCCACAGACAAACACAACAATTGTTTATCATCGCTTATTCCACCAATACCTTCTTCGCCCCAACGATATGCTTTGCTTCGCGCAGCATCATGCGATACAAACTCCCATGCATTTCCATGCGGACTGTAATCCTCACGCACCGTTCCCCACTGACGTTCTGTTAAGTAAGGACCGAACTTGCGCCATTTTTTTTTCTGATCGCGATCTTCAATGAGGCGTTTTTTTTCAGCAGTCATAAATCAATTTGAAAATTTGCAGATTTGAAAATTTGAGAATGCGTAATTTAATGATTCTTGATTTCGATTGGTTTATACCCGTGGATATTGTGAACTCATACTTTGATAAGAAAGCTTGATCGTTTATTCGTCATCAAATTTTCAAATCACCTCATTTCCAAATCAACCATTATCTTCAAACCCAGGATACAACAACATACCACCGTCAACAAAAAGTGTAATACCATTAACGTATTCTGAATCGTCAGATGAAAGCCACACCGCTGCACCACCAATATCTTCCGCTTCACCGATGCGTTTGGCAGGAATAAGTTTTAATAATTGATTGTATGCTTCTGGCGTTTGCCATGCTGCGTGATTGATTGGAGTTCGGATCGCACCTGGTCCAATACTGTTTACCCGAATTTTTAGAGGAGCATATTCTTGAGCAATACTCTTCATCAACATCATAACGCCACCCTTTGATGCTGAGTAGTTCGCATGGCCGGCCCACGGAATAACTTCGTGAACAGAACTCATACAAATAATTTTTCCTGCCGATTTTGAACGTTCCGGTACAATACCTCTGCGCATAAATTCTTTTATCGCTTCGCGTGAGCAGAGAAACTGACCAGTGAGATTGATGCCGATAACGTGATTCCATTCTTCGAGCGTCATATTATGGAACTTGGCATCTTTTTGTAAACCCGCATTGTTTACTAAAATATCGACCGTTCCATAACGCTTGATAGTTTGTTGAAACATGTCGATTACTTCTGGTTCTTTACTAACATCGGCTTTGATTGTGAACCCCTCGCCACCTTTTGCTTTGATTTCATTTAATACTGTCTCCGCTTTTTCGGGATTGCTGGCGTAGTTGATTACGACCGTTGCACCAGCTTCTGCCAATGCTTTGGCAACTCCGGCTCCAATGCCTGAGCTTGCTCCGGTAACGATGGCCACCTGGCCTTGAAGTTTTTTCGTTTTAATGATCATGTGATTGAATGGCTTGAGTCAGTTCAAAAATCGAATATTGCTTAAAATTAATTTGTCGTTGATCTTACTAAAGGTCCTAATTAACTACGCTAACATGAGCGAAGAAAATTCAATTTCCTTTCGGTTGTAGCTGATTTCTCCGGATTCTTTCAGTTCGTTTAAAATTACCGTAACCGTTTGTCGCGAGGTAGAAATGAGGTTTGCCAAATCATTATGTGTAAGGGAATTCTTTACAATGATTTTATCACCGAGCTTTCTACCTTCTTTGCGGGCCCATTCTTTGAAGCAATAAATCAGACGAGACTTTACATCCTTACTCACCATATTCACATAACGATTTTCAAGGCTCTTAAATTTCTCGCTTACCTTCGACATATAATTCATAGTAAGAGCATAATTGCTGCGCATCATCGAAGCCAGTTGTTCCTGATTGATGGTATAGTAGGTAGCTCGCTCTGAAACAATTTCTGCATACTCATAATTCGGTCCTTCATAGTTTAGCATAACATCGCCAAAAAGATCACCAGGTAGTATAAGTTCTTTGATCATCTCATCGCCATTCGATTTAATCTCAGAGATCTTCACTTTTCCGCTGATAAGAATGAATACTTTCTTTTCGCCACCCTTGGCATAAATAATCTGATTCTTCTTTGCTTCTTTTTGGGTGATGCTATTACACAAATCTTGCAATTGAATCTCAGTAAGATTGCTCGATAGATTGAATGTTTTAAGGTAAAAGTTTTTTGGTTCCATGTGGGTTTTATTAAGCGTTTACTAATTGTTCTAATTTGGTTGAGATGATTGTGCGTTGAATGAGTCCTGAAACTTTGTCTACTAACCTTCCTTTTTTGAAGAATAACAATGTGGGCACTCCCTCTACCTGATAGGCCGAGGTTATGACAGATTCTTCTTCGTGATCGAGTTGAAAGAAATCAATCTTGCCACGATAGAGCGTTGACATTTCGTTGAACGTGTTTGAGAGAATGAGTCCGGCTGCATTCCATTGCGGGGCGATCTTAACTAAAGCATCTGCTTTGTTCAGCACGATCTGCTCGATGAAGTCTTGTGATGTTAGGCTTTTGAAGGGCTTGTGTTCCATAGTGTTTTCAATTTCGCTAAGGGCTATCCAACGACCATGCCACAGTTGTAACTAACTGATAAATAGAATGTTGATCAGAAATATCATGGATGAAGTAATTGGAAATCTCCAACGTATTGGAGGCCAACTCCAACGTATTGGAGTTTCATATACATAATAATAGAGGGAAGTCTAATTACGTTCTTTTGAAATACCCAGTTTTTTTATTCGGGCTTCCAGAGTAGTGGGATTGATGTCCAGGACTTTTGCTGCACCATCTTCTCCCCGGATTTTCCAGTTTGTTTTATTCAAGGTATCGGTAATGTGATCACGCTCGATATCTTCCAAAGATTTTGATGCAGTTTTGGATTTTGAATCGGATGACGCTGGATGAGGTGTTGAAACTTTTGGAAGCCAATCGCCAGACTCTAATACATTTGATTTGGCAATGATCATTCCGCGTTCAACCACATTTTCAAGTTCGCGTACATTACCTGGCCAATCGTACGTCAACAGTAAATCGAGCGCTTGTTTGGAAATAGAATTTATTTTCTTGCCCATCTTGGCTCCATATTTTTTCAGGAAGTGAGTTACTAAAACGGGTATGTCTTCTTTTCTTTCCCGAAGTGGTGGCGAATAAATTGGGAATACATTTAGGCGATAATATAAATCGGCTCTGAACTCTTTATTATTTACAGAAGTCTCCAACTCGCGATTCGTGGCAGCGATCACGCGTACATCTACTTTCATGGTTTTGGAATTGCCCAATCGCTCGAACTCACCCTCCTGTAGCACGCGCAATAATTTAGATTGTAGGTCAATCGGCATTTCTCCGATCTCATCTAAGAACAACGTTCCTCCGTTGGCTAATTCGAATCGTCCAATTTTTTGTTGGATGGCTCCGGTGAATGCACCTTTCTCATGTCCGAATAATTCACTCTCGATTAGATTGGCAGGAAGGGTAGCACAATTTACTTTTACCAATGGCCTGTTGCATCGCTTGCTTACACTGTGAATGGCGCGGGCAATTAATTCTTTTCCAGTTCCTGATTCACCCAGTATAAGAACGGTAGCATCAGTGTCAGCCACTTGTTCAATTTTTTCTAATACTTTTTTGAAAACATTCGCTTTGCTGACGATCTCTTCAAAATTATGTTCGAGCTTGATCTCCTGTTGCAGATAGATATTCTCTGCTTCCAATTGCTCCTTCAATAGTTTCACCTCATTGAGCGCAGTCTTAAGATTTTCCTGAGCTTCCTTTTGTTCGGTAATATCGACACACGAGATCAACGACTTGGACCAATCGTGTTCTGCACCCGGAAGAATGACACGTTTTACTTTTAAGATTTTCTTCTGTCCGGAGGCCGTCTTTACATCAATGATGCGATCGAAGACTAGTTCACCTTGATCAAAGGTTAGAACAGAATCTTTGAATGCATCAGGCATGAAGCGATTCGCCATGTAGTCAAAATACTGTTGCTCGGTTTTTAACTCAAATAATTTTACCTGTGATTTGTTTGCGTTTAATCGCTTTATTTTTAGATAGGCCTCTTTTACTTTTTCAGGATGACTATCAAAAATGGTTTGAAGATCTGTTTCGCTATCTTTCTTTATTTCGTCTACATATTTCTTAACGTCAGAATAATCCTCCTGACTTAATCCAATGGGGGAGTCGTCAAAAAGGCTTTTGTAACGCGCCATATTCTCATCAATCAACTCATCCTTGCGCTTGCGCTCGATTTCTGCACCGGCACGCGAGGCAAATATTTTCAGAATATTTAATTTCTGATTGCTGATCGACATCGGCTTCGTGTCGAAAATAGCAATGTGACCAATCACTTCTCCATTGCTTAAATAAATTGGAACACCAAAGTACGATTTAACGCCAGCATCTTTTGGAAACAAAGCATCCAGATCAGATGTGCAATAATAATTCTCACCCTTCATCACAATCTCGCAGGGAGTTCCGGTAAGATCGTATTCGAAGTTGTCGAGAAAGGTGTCGCGTTCAATGTAGACGAGTGTTCGAACACGGTTCTTGGCGGCATTGGAACATTCCGTTACGATAGCATAACGAATGCCTGTTGAAATAATAACGTGATAGGCAAGCGAGCGAAAAAAATCACCACCAATCACAGCGGAAGTTCCTTCAGAGATAATGCGAAGCATTTCATTGGGATCGTCACCTTCCTGGTCTTCTTCTTTCAATAGAAAAGAATTGTACTTATTCTTTGCTACTGAAATACTGACCATTGCATAGATGAGAACTTTGTCTCCACTTTTTAACAAGACAGAGAAGGGCGGTTGAATTGAATTTCGATTCTCCGCTAGTGTATCGAGCCATGTTATAAAATTTCCGGTTGGAATAAGATTGAATATAGACTTGCCCATTAATTCCAATTTGGAATGACCAAGCCATTGACTTGCAGCTTGATTGACATAGACGATGTTTCCTTCGTTGTCTGTCCAGACAACTCCTTCGGTGAGATTATTTAAGGTTGACTCATAAAAGTCAAGCTGTTTTGAATCAAGTATAGAGGGTTTGCTCATGCAACTTCAAATTTCCGAAAAGTAAGGAATTCAAAATGTCATAAAAGATACAAAAAGAAATTGAGTTCGTCACCGGTTGTCGAATTATCCGGCCATGCTTTTTAACAGCTTTGTTCCCTTGCTCAATTTTTTGATTTTTTTCTTTGGCAACTATCCACTCTTGAATGGTAAGAACTGTTTTATCAGGTATGATACTATCACTAAAATTCCTGATCATTAATGTTAAGAGCCGGGCAAAGGCTACATAATAATTTATGATGCGGCTCAATCGACAAGGGCATCCACGTGTCATGATACACGCAGTTAAATTTATTTTGTTTTTTAGGATTCGGCTGGCTTAAACCCGGAAGAAAGTTTGCGTTTTCTTCCAGAATTTCAGAAAGAGAAACGTATGGAAGGTGGGGAATTTAGAAGCCTGGAGGGCTATTTAGTTGGGCGGGATTTTTCCGATTTCTTAATGGTTAATCGGGAAAGTTACCTTTAAGTTCCAAATATAAGGTTTCTTCGAGGTTTATGGGCTCTCCAAGATAAGATGAGTAACAACGGGGTAACTGGAGTTACCCAAAAGAGCCGAACTTAACCTTACGTTTTTTGGGAACTGTTTAGTGTTCTTCTGTTTTCTTGGCTGTTTTGTTAGCCCCTTGAACACTGGCAAAATTTCAAAGAAGTTGTGACTAAATTTAAAGAAAGTATTTTGATTGACATCCTTTCGATCAAATTAATTTCTCATCCTCACCTAAGCTAGATGTTTTCATTTTTTGTATTGGCTTCATTATTTTTATTTACAAATTTCCACGGGTCCCAAGTGTTCATGT
>JBDTTT010000121.1:0-16524 GCA_039930485.1 Chryseolinea sp. | reverse complement strand
AGATAATCATTAGATATCCTTTGGCGCCTTGAAGCGGTTCAGGTTGACCTGGCACATGAAACTTTGCCACAGGGCTGATGAGTTGTTGAGCCAAATTCTCATCGGCTGTATTAATGAACTGAACAAATTGTTTGAAAAAATCTCTATGAGTTTCCATTTAATATTTGATTGATAGTGAAAAAGATAAAATCGAGATGCATAGCAATTCTTCACACCTCGATTCAAGGTATTAGATTGTTAATACCTATTTGGTCTTGTTATACATGTACCGCGCGATTTTCCAATTGCCGCCCACTTTTTCAAGGACGTACAATTCCCTATTTTCATCGGGCACAGTTTGACCACTTGATTTTATTACAAACGAGCCTTTTGAGGTTGATCTCGCAAAAGCGGTGCTGCCATTTACTATAATTTCAATTATGGAAAATTGAAGTGTATAACTGAAATTGTCAAACACATATTGATATGTGCCTTTTACTTGCTCAGCACCCTCTGCTGTTGGTGCGCTGTTTGCCATCAATACACCATTCTTTGTATACAGTTCAATAACCTTGTTAACATCTGAAGTATTTAAAGCATCTTGATAAGCGAAAATCAATTTTTCGATTGCTGATTTTTCCATGGTTGTTCCCGTTTTTTTTTGAATTGTTAGACTGACTTTTTTGCTTCATTTTGAAAGACAATTAAAGAAGTAAAAATTGCTGCCGTGATTAATAATCTTTTCATTGTTTCGTGTTTGATTTACAATGCAAAGATGACGTGCAGCTGCCGTGTAAGCCAATAAACAAGTTTAAGAAATACGCTTAAGGTAGTTTAAGGGTAAATTCTATTTCGATGATTTCTCACCACGAATTTTGCTTAGGAATTCGGGCGTAATGCCAAGGTAGGAAGCTATTTGAGTGTTGGGCAGTCGTGATGCAAGCTTAGGATATTGTTCCAAAAAATCTGTATAACGTTGATTGGCATTTGCACTAAAATTTTGCAATAAGCGATTTTGGAGTTCAATAAATTTTTCCTCCATAATCACTCTGAAATTTCTGTCGAACTTAGGTACATTAACAAATAGAAAAAGCAAATCACGCTTTTCAATTTGCAGAATTACGGAAGGCTCTACTGCTTCTATAAATAACTTACTTGTTTTTTCAGAGTAGAAACTTCCCAAATCAACAATCCAATCGTTTTCAGCCGCAAAACTTATGTTGTGCTCATTGTTCTTTTCGTCAATACCATACATTTTAAAGCAGCCTTTCTCGACAAACGTGTAATGTTTACAAACAAAACCTTCTTGCAAAATCATTTGTCTGCGTTTTATTTGTCGTTGTGTAACTCTTGTCGTCAAGAGATTAGTTTCTTCCTCGCTCAGGGGACGATAATTTTTAAAATATTCAAGAAGCGGTTGTATTGTCAACTTAACTTTATTGGTATGATTCCTTTGATGTCGATACAAACTTATCACATTTTACTTAGTTGAAAGTTATCTCCTATGATATCGCCTTTGTTGAGTCGTCCATCAGGATTGAGCCGGTGCATATGCTCGGACTAAGATGTCAATGTTATATAACTATATTACTATCAACTACTTACCGATACAAAATGTGCTCAATACAGAATGTCAATACGTTAGGTGGGTCGCGCAACAAACTACCATCAAAAAATACCGAAGTATCAGTAACAAAATCTAAACAACCCTAAATAGATTTTTAGGTGTTTGCGCTTGAGCAAAGGTACATAAAGTCGAGTAAAACACAGCGGGGTATGTCCACGAGTAATATTCGACAAAGATGTCTATCAGCAATCCAAGCGTCCTGATGAAGGTTACTTTTTGATATAAGAATTTATGGACGAAGTATGGTGAGCTCTTCGGTTAATGGCACTTCAGTGTACGCCTTTAGTTTTGCAAGTTCATTGGGGCGCCCTACGGGAAAAAAAGTTGCTAACCGAGGCACCCCACCAAATGGACTTACATGAATTGTGTAGAACGAACCTCTGAAGATAAAGTGAACACTGTTATGCTGGAAAAGTGTTGCATCCGCTGTACTGTCGACTTGCTCTATAATGGACTTAAGGAAAATCGGAATTTTTTTGTAATCGATGTTAGTGTCAAAATGATATGTTTTTCCGAGTTGATATTCCTTTGATAATTCCGCATAGTGACGAAACATTATGTGAATGTAACAGAAGCTATCAATGATGACGTTCCTTCCGTGGATGGAAACGGTTTGACTTGTGTGTCCTGATTCTTCGTAAAACTCCCGCACAAGATAATAAATGAACTTACTGTGAAGAACAACTGACTTTAATAGGTAATCCTTATAGAACCCACCTATACTGCGCGCCTTGCAATATCTTTCCAGGACCTTTATTTGATGGCGATACTCGATTTGAGAATGTCCTATGATAATGTCAGCGGTCGGAGCCTCAAGTGTTGCCTTCCAAGATTGATGGACACTTTCTAAGAACTGTGCATCCTCCATTCGTTGTTCCCATGGAATTTGCCCATACATGTCAATGGCAGGTTTATAGCCATTGAGATTTAAGTGATAAAGGAGATAAGTATGTCGATAGTGATAGTTTCTGCATGCAGGGTGGTTTTTTATGTCATGAAGATATGCTCCATCTTCACCACGTAGGATTGTCATCTTTCCGCATACAAATTCTTCCTCGGCAAGAGTCAATGCAGCTCCATCCGTGACCATTTGCAGAAGTGTTTGCAGCGCTTCCTGGAGTGGCGGACTAAATGTTTTATCAACTTCTTCAAGGTAATCTCTGGAATACATATAGGTGATCGATTAAATATTCATATCATGCAGTCAAAGCAAAAGTTGCTGATTTGAGTTTGAAGAAAGTGACCAAGTGTCAAAGTAATCACGAGTAGATCTTATCGAGTAGTTAGATTTTGTTTCAGTTCTACTTCTTTAACTTTCGATTGCCTTCGAGCTAAATAAGCGAAGCTGATGATGGCAGATTTTGTTAAGATTATTAATAGACTTGTCTTCAAACCCAATTCCGTTCTTTTGATCTTTTTCACATTCTTCAAATCCTTGTATACGCTTTCGGGCTCCTCTTCGATGATTAAAAATTTGTGCTCCATAGCATTTCGATAATCTTTGAAGGATTTCCATGCAGCATAGTCATTTCTGTCTAGATCTTTTGCAATACTAAAAAGACTGATCAAATAGAGATTATTTTTAAAATCATCTGCTGAAAATTGATACAAATCCCACATATTCAAAAAGTACAGGTGCTGAATTGGTTTACCTTCATTTATCGATTTCTCTTTCAGGAAAGATGCGATATCGATTTCCAAAACTTCAAAAATTCCGTGACCGATCTGATCGAGGATACTATAACACGTTTTGAAGGCATTTTTTAGCATCGCATCTTTTTTTCTCTGAAGCGAATCTTTTTTCTTGTTTTCTGCTTTAAAATGAAATTTTGGTGAACCCGAACTTGTAGCCTCATACAGGTTGCCACGAGCAAGTGCGAATTCTGCGATAAGTAAATCAAGAAGTCGTTCAAATTTTGCTACCCATGGTAGTTCTGTATGAGGGTGTGAAGTTTTTATTTCAAGCGTATCTCCGATGGAACGCCCGCATTTGCAAAAAAAGGAATGCTCATTGAGGAATAGTTGATTCTCGATGCAATACTTGAAATACGCAGTCCGCTTCTTTTTCGACGCTACTATTTTCTCTTGATGTTTTTTCAACTTTTCGAGTGACAGCTTGGCACTAGTAATATTTTTGCTGCATTGTTGCGTAATCTCTTTGGCGTGTTCCTTCTGCCGCGGGTCAGCCGATGGATTGTCGATTACACTTGTTCCACATTGAATTATCTTCAGGAGTAATTGTCCATTGTAGTCGAGGCAACTTTTATCTTTCAGCGCGTCCAAGTTGAGAGCAGTCAAATAGTCGTAGTTTGGGTCTGTTAAGTCTTTGGTGTTTAACTTCTCAAGATAGAATATAGGCTCAAACCATCGTGAAAGATGCATATAGCACGCTGAAATCAAAACAAGCGAATAACTTTGATCGGATTTTTCAAACTTATTTTTTCCTTCAAGTGATTGCGTGTATGCTTTAAGTATGTAATACTTCGCTTTTGTTATGATCTCAAAAGCTGAAGAAGTATACCAACCATTGCTTTCGGCATTCTTCAAAGTGTAGTATTTCAGTAAGACTTCCGCGTACACCACGCAGGAGCGCATCGGGCGTTTGCCGAACATTTTTTCTTTATGCTGTGGTTTTTCGAAATCTGATAAGATATTCTCAAAAGTCTGGTGACTCGAATATATCTCTCCGTAGTATGCAAGAGTCAGGTAAAATTCTAAATGCATATGGATTCGCGTTGCTTCATCGGAGATCGAAACAAAGCACGCTTTCATAAAAGCATTCAAAGTAGCCTTCGCATGTTCGCGATTTTTGCTATGTAGAATGTAAGTCCTTAATCTTTTTATGTCGTGATCAAACCGCGTAATGAAATCGGAATCGCTGAAATAGGACTTTTCGAAAATAAAAATCTTTTCGCCTGCTTCGTTTTGTTCACTATCCATATGAATGGGGAGATGTTTGACGACTAGACTTTCCTGTAGTGTTTTTCGAGTAACACTACGCGACATGCTGGCTGCTGAATTTCTGAATAGTTCAAGACATAGTTGTCATACCCAATCCATTTCAAGATAATCATATTTAGCAACGCATTGATGCGTAATAAAGGTAATCATTCATACGCTTTTTTGACCGATCTGGGCCTGCGTTTGTAATGTCCGGCACCTTTCCATGTAGAAAGCGCTTTTATTTTGCCGAAAGTCTCTAACTAAAGGAGATATGAAATTTCATTCGTTTGAAGTTGAATTTTCGAAAACGCGGCCTTTGGAAATCGGCGCATAATGTTCCTCTGTTGCGCGGATCTATAATACCCTTCCTGCGTCTCTTAGACGTCGAGCAAGGCCGCTTGAGTTTATCGACAACCACTGACCTGAATTTGATGCAGCTGTATATTAAAACTTAAGGGACTGACGAGAACTGAAAAATTACTCTCCCTTCAGCTGAAACTGATCGACGGGATAAAACCGTCGATCACTAGAAAATTAGTTCCACCCTCGCGATGATCTACAAAACGAAACTTAAGCTATTGAGCCGGACTCATGCCTTTAGGCAGAACCACAACATATATGTTCCAATCCGACTCGGACTTTAATCTTGTTTTTCCATTTGTTGCCTGGTGACAATGTCCACCATGTTTAACATTTCCTCTATCACATCAGTTTGGGTTAAGGTCAAATTCTCCGAAAGAATGGCGGAAATTCTACTCTCACTTGGACTGATTTGCGGGATATGACTCGAAGCACTTCGGAAATTGTGTTCGATCGAAGATTTGTACTCCGCCTCGATTTCACTTAACCACGCTAACGTGCCTGAACTATCGAAACGTAGCCGGGTGCGGTATTCGGAGAGCTTCCAAATATCGAACATCATTTTGAAATAGTCCTCATAGTGCTTCAACTGAACTCTCTTCTCGAAAAAACCTGCCGGGACAACAACCTTCGAATCAGCAACATCAACATTTAGGGGTACGCCATAGTCGTCTTCGCCTCCATCACCCTCGACTACTGCCTTGAACTTCGCGAAGTACCTTTGGCCAAATTGTAATGCGCTCAGGATTCTCTTTGTATTGTCAGCAAATATGATGACAAAGTAATGGACGTCCGTCGTCGCCAGATCTTTGAGCGCAATTGAGAAATCAAACAGGTCGGCCGCGATATCCAGATTCTGCACTGCAATAGTTACGTATTTTATACTTTCGATTTCAACCACTTTTGTCGGCATTGTAAACTGCCAGGAATTATCGTTAGCAACGCTGCAAATTACATCTCCTACGCTTCGAAGAATTTCCTCCTCCTGGTTTCGGACCCATGCATTAATTGCGTTCTCAGCAGCGACGATCCTCTCGTTATGTCCAGTCTTTAACCGATCGCGATAGAACTCCGCTGTCCTAGCCAGACGGGGAATCGTGATGGATTCGTTCCGGCGGATCTCATCAGTTGGAAAGTATTTGTGTGAACTGCTTGCAATTTCCTCGAAAGCATTTTGCATCTCTTCCAAGCGATTGACTGCGTCTTTTATATTGATAATAGGTAAGCGTGAGTCATCATCATTTTTGGGTGCAACCAGTCCATAGAATTGTTCGACAAACGCTCTAAAGCTTGACTGAAATTTATTAATGGTGAGCTCTTGCTTTTCGAAGGCGCTTCTTTCGAAGTATTTTCGGCTTTGTGGCGGATACTTGATTCGCACCTTTGACATTGCCAAGTATTCATTCCCTTCGATCTGAAATTCATTGATTTGGGACCTTATTCTCGACACGTTGTTCTCCAGTCCAGCCTCCATGGTGCGAATACATTTGCGGGAGATGGAGACAATCTTCTCCCGGAGCAGTAGTTGCGTCCTCTGCCAGTCATACGCCGAGTCAGCCGCGTACTGATCAAGAATCGACTTTGCCCATATCCGATTGATATGGACATTAAATTCGTCCGGCAAATCTTTTGGGGTAATTGCTTTGATGGACATTTGATGGGCAGCACGGGTCGTAGCTTCATTCGGAAAAGGTAGTATGAGTGCCTCCGTACAGTATTTAGAATAAAATGGAAAAAATGCCCGTACGACGTTGATACGATAAACACTGCTTTCGTTTATCTTCTTCACATCGTTATCCAAAAGATACTTGATATGAATTTCGTCACTGACTTCTTCGATGGTCAGCGTATTGGTCTTCTGTTTAATCCAGGCTACGATGTCAGTCCGATTGGCGGCAATGAATGACTTATATCTATCAGGATTGAATTGAAAATAGAAACTGAATATCTCCGCTGATTCGTCCACTGAATTCAACTTTAGGAATGACATTAACTCTTTTTCCTTTACTTCGATGATATTCGGAAAATCCAATCCGATTGCTTTGAACCAGCGGTACAGAAACGAAAGTCCTTCCAGTTTTGATGATATAGGTCGTTTCAGGAGCGAAGTGCGTAAATGCTTGGCAAATCGGAAAACCGACGAGGTCTTGAAGTCGTATGGTTTTAGTTTCGTCAATTGCGCGCCGATATAACGAAGATTCTCACCTTTGTCACCTAAGCTTTCAGCAAACTTCTCGATCGAGTTTAGCTTATTGATCGGCACAGTGTCATATACAGCCAGGTCCAAGCCGCCAGCTCGAAATATCTCATCATACACCGCTCTATTCAGCTGCCAATACCGGTACGGTTCAGAATGCATGAGGCCGTCGACGACATAAACCATTTCCGAATAAGGCCTTGTGGAAATTTGATTAGCAGCTTCGGAAAAGAAATCTTCCTCAAGGTCAAACTTCAGAGGGGCGGAGATGAAAAATTCATATAGATAATCGTCCTCTATGAGCTTGAGCAGATCAAGTAAAGATGAGGTGAAGCCGATATTTGAATTCATAATGTCAACCAGGTGCTGCGACCTCACCGGATGCAGTCCTTCGACATATCTGACAGCGAATTTCAAGTAGTACTCCTTCTCGAGCTGCCTATACAATTCATTCCGGTCTGTAGACAATTGAAATCTGCCTTGAATATGGTCGGTGAGTTTTTGAGTTCGAATGCGGATACCAAGAACATCGGCTATTGACATCAATCGCAGAATTTCAGCCTTAGCAGCACTGTCCTTATCATCGGCCATGTTTCGGATTTGTTGACTCAACCGCGCTTCAATCATTTCACCTTGCGTAAGTAGGTAAACAAATTCGATCAGAAGTCCTTTGTCTTTTACTCGCTCCCATGCCGGCTCCCAGGTTTTGGTCGTGGCGTGCAGTTTGTTGCTATTTCGCAATCCATGAAAAATTTCTTTCGCCTCGGCGATAGACAACCGAATCTCAATAATGTTAACCTCAATGGCGGTGGTACTACCGTATCTTGCCCAATCTTCCTCCCGTGTTGTAATAATCAATTTGACGGGCTTGCTCCTCAGGATCTCGGCAAGTGAAAACCAATGGGACGTTTCCTGATTTAATCCGTCAATAACTACAACGGGCATCTCACCAAGCAACAGCCTTGATTCAATGAAGTCTGCGATCGCTACTGATTCGTTCCGCGAGAAGCAATGAGAAACCTGGTAGACTATTTTATGATTTTGGGCCGAGGTAAGCGCCGACATCCACGCCAGGGTGGACTTGCCTTGACCGCTCGAACTCCTGATCACCGTTACATCAAATTGCGAGAGGCTTTTACCAATCTCACCCTCCCATGTCGGTCGTTTCACGGGTAAACCTCTGGCTATATCAGCTGGTCTGGCTGCCTTGCCATCAAAATAGCCAAGATCGGTATTTGCATTAGCTTCGAATTTGACGGGCGCTATCCATTTATGTTGGAGCGCTGGATTTTCCGGGAATCCGGAAAAGGAATCCTTAACCGACTGCACTAGCCGAACAATGTCATCTGAGCGGATAGTCGCCCTGCTCTTTGACCAATCAAAGACATTAAAAAATAACGCGGTGACGAAGGGAAACACACTTTCAAGATTGACGTTATGGTCACCAATCAATGATTTGATTATTTCGCTCTGAAGCTTGCTGGCGTCGCACCGCTCAAACGTAATAAGTTCCAGAAAGTCTCGGATGTTCCCTGTGGGAGCGATCAATTTAAATTTCTCACTCCAATAAGCCAGACCCTTTTCTGAATATTGCTTTAAAATAAGTTCATCAACCATTCCTTTCGCAAAGGAGATACTATGAACAAGCCTGAATGTAGAAGAGGGTGAGATCTTGTAGACTTCAAAAAAGTTCTCCAACACGCCGAGGTCCCAAAAGGCGCTAGCATCCAACTTATTTTGTGAAGTCTTTGCTTGGACAAATTCACTGGCATTTTCAATATGCAAATCGACGTCTTCAAGACCTTCCAGACGAATCGACGCTGTGCTCTCGGGCTTTAATGTTGTCAATGCCATATGCGCAGCATAAAGCAACTGGAACTCAAGACCTCGGATATTAATTGCACCACCAGTCCGCTTTGCGGCCACCGCCGCCAACGCATCGTCCAGGTCCCGACCCCATAGCTTCGCCGGCTGAGTTGGCATGCCCGATTTAGGCTTCTGCTTGTTTTTATTTTTTGACATCTTATTTTGTCTTGCGTCTCGCGCTGTTCTCGTTTATAAATGTTTCTAGCTCATGGAACTTCATGATTGTATAGGCGTGAAATTTTCCTCTTTCGCCGGCATATAATTCTTCAATCGCGGGTATAATAGAATACAATCCATTGCCATCAATAAATCTGGATCGGAAAAATAAGATGTGAAAATCGTCGGTATCTGGGTCCCTATAGAAGTGATATACTATACCGGGTATCATACTCGTGATTACTTCCTTTGAATTTAAAATCGAATCCATTAGAATCTTGTCTACTATGCGTTTTGTATTTTCTGCATAGTCGAAGATATATCGATTTTGGCTGTCATATTTCCGTTGTATCATCTTCCTTGCTTCTTCGTCGGACTTTTCGTCAATGTCTGCTAAGGAGATACCGAGTTCATCCATGTAAATCAACAACTCCTTGGGTCGAAGTTCCGTCATGTCCACCAGGATCAATTTCGTATTGATAATTTTCTGTGAATAGGTAATGGGATCGATGTTGTCTCCCACATAGTGATCGTTCAGGCGAACGAAGTGTTGAAACGTACCGAACAACTCAACAAAACAATACAACTGTTTTGTTTCCGTGCCGTCTTCCTGGATTTGACGCTGGGAAAAAAGTACCAGTGAATGGGACATGAAGTTCTCATCCAAAGATGTCCTCAAGTATTCAATCACTTCCTCAGGCTTGAATATCGGGTAGTACGGCAAGAGCCTACCTTCGCTATTGATTGTCAAGTCTGCTCGATTGATAAGGTGACTCAAAGCATGAAACGGTATACCTTGGCTCAACGCAAATTCAATGGCCATCTTTGCAAACCCAGCTTCGAAAGTTTTGTTGTCGAGTTTGAATGGTATCTCAAGTGTTCCAAAGAATTCAGGATGTTCACTCATGTCGGAGACAACCTCGACAATATACGTACTATCGATTTTGCCGGATTGAATAAGGTCACATTCGACCTTCTTTTTATAGTCTTTGGCAACCTTCTTGTTTGCAAACACCTGTACCCGTTTCTTTTCATAGTCAACATGGAAATTAGGCTTTTGCGTGGAAAGGATGTTTTCCATTAAATGTACCTCGAATTCCGAGCCGTCATCGAGTACTTTGAGCTTGGCCTTTAGCGGGACTGGCTGCGTCTTCCGGTCGCGCTTCATGTCAATCCGGTCAGTGATCAGCCTAAACATGTCACTAAATGGCTTATCGATTTTGCCGCCAAGGCGTTCGTGCCCGCCACAGGTTTTGCAAAGGATATCTCGAACCGTTAACTGACCGCCAATAGCCTGGGGAATGACATGTTCAAAATGGTTGACCGTAGACTCATCGATATGATCTTCCAAGTCACAACCACATAAGTAGCAATTGTTCATAAATGCAACGTAGGGGTGATCTCCCTGTTTTCAATGGCCGAATTTCGGTCTTTTCATGATTGCGGCCAATAGGTCCGGCATGAACGGGTCTTCCCTTGCTGTACTTAAGTACCCAGGAATTCGATTTTCTTTACTGAACGCCTTTTCACTGCCCAGAAGTTTTGTGTAATTAGCTTTACTTAGAGCTTTCTCACATTAGTATTTTAAATGTTGTACAAAATGGAAGGATCGCTAGTTTATAGAGTTGAATTGTCGCAAATCTTTCCCGAAGACGTAGGTAAGACTGTGCAAGACTACCTCAACGGGATTTCTAAAGAGTTCATACTTAAGACCGGTGCTTATCTCATTGCCTTTGAAAAGGACCGGGTATATACTTCAAACAACAAAAAAGTCATTGAAGATTGGTTCCGCAGGGATAACCAAAAAGTTGCCCAATTCATTTACGATCGTATTGTTAAAATTGAAAAGGACAACAATTGGGTGGCACAGATAATAAATGCTCACGCGACTTTGAAGTTACTCGAAACTGCATTTGCGGGAGAGTCAAAGACGACCACGCAATCGGAACCTGAAATGGAGATAAACATATTTAAGGCTTATATCCTGCTGAATGAAATCGACAATCAAAAGGATAACAGCCTGTTTGCTTCTTTGGAGGGCATTGAGGAGCGTTTGAAATTTTCGCTAATGGTGTTCACACAGACACTTCGTTACGCGGATATCACAAATTTTAACATCAAGGAAGTTTACACCGGACAGTTCATTCGCGGTTGTTTACTTCTTAAATTTCTGCAGCAAAAGCACCCGAGTATTTACACAGCATTTCTGGATGAATTTAAGATCAAGTCCTGGGAAAGATTTTTTCAGCAATATTTTCCTTTGGTGCATCTGGCTCTCACCAACAAAGGCAGGAAGTTTACAGAAATTACAATCCCTGACAATCTCCTTGCAGAGGCAACTGCTTTCATCGATAAGACTGCCGTAAAGAAAGATGACGAGGAACTTGTTCCATTTGATTTCATAACGCTTCGAGCCAATCCATTATTCCATTCTAGCGCTAACAGTTACCGCGTGATCTACGATCTATTCCTGGTAGAAAAAATGTATAGCGGTCTCTACTTTATCTTAAAACAAATAATTGAGGCACGCGGCTTGCCTGTGAATTTAAAGAACATTGTTTCGCTTGAGTTTTCCGAACACCAAATGGTGTATCTGGTGATGAATGCAATTTACAAAAATTCATACAGAACATTCACTGGCACCGAACTTGACAAGCGTAAGATTAAGGGTGCACCAGATTACTATGCTGCTAATGATAAAAGGGTGTTTCTTATTGAATCAAAAGACGTTTTTCTCGGCGCTGAAGTTAAGGAGTCCGGCAACTACGCCTCCTACGAACGCGCGCTTAAGTCGAAATTCTATTTTGAGGAAAAAGACTCTAAATTAAAGCCGAAAGCGGTGCGGCAGCAGATAGAGCTTATTCGCAGAATTCTGAGTGCGAAATTGGAGTTCGATAATCCTGGCGGTGTTGCGATTTATCCTTTTCTTGTCATTCATCATACTCAATTGAATGTAGCTGGATTTAATCAGCTTATTAATCGGTGGTTTCGAAATGAATTGCGGAAGCTCTCTGACAATGGACTTGATACGAAATTGGTTCGACCGGTCACTGTAATTGACATCTCTACCCTTATTCTCTACATGGACTACTTTCAATCGGAACGAATTCCGTTGCATGTACTGATTGACGAGTATCATGCGGCGACAGATCATCAAACAAAGATCATAGTGAGGCCGAACAATAGCCTACAGCAGGAATTGTTATTGAGAGCGGTTTCGTTTTCCCACTTTGTCCGAAGCAAGAATTTCAATCCACATCCGCCCAAGCTCTACGATGATCTGGCTAAGGAAGTGGTGGCGTATAAGGAATTGTAGCCAATGACTATGAACAGGTAAGTTGTTACGAAAAAAACTTCAACACCATGCGATACATTTTATTATTAGCCTATGTCCTGGTGATGCTCAGTGACGCTGCAGGTCAGCAAGCCAGATCCATCACCATTTCCCTTGGAGAGCTAACATGTAAGTTTCGTAGTGACTTCCGACCGGATGCTGAAAAGGCATTCGCGTTGATGTCTAAACTTTACAGTTCAGAAGAGTTTCAAGATTCATTGAGGCGAATGACTTTTCCTGACAATTCATGTAACTCATGTGGCTCCGATAAGATTAATTCCGGAAGCGCAGTTTTGGAGCAATTGTTTCTGAAAACCAATGAAACGTTGGATTTAGTGATCAAGAAAGGTGGCGGCGCGCTGGGAAAGACAAGTCCCCAGGCCAATTATACTACAGCCTTCTATAAAAACATTCGGAGCGATATGTGCAAACTTCCATTTTTTGTTGGGTTGGCTGTAAACCTATCCCACGAGTATATGCACCACATTTGTTTTTGCCATCCTAAAGATCCCATAGATACTTCTTGGCGGAAACCCTTTAATGGAAATCACTGCGACGATGAAAAGTACGATCCAATAAACTACCGTACTGACATTGCATACCGTGTTGGGTGGATCGCCTACGATATATTACTCAGGTGGTACAAAGAAGGCAAAATTATCGATTGATTTAAGTTCGACTATAAGCAGAATATCGAGAAGTGAATGGAAACAAAAGAAAGGGCACTAAAAAAAGTTACGGCTGAGTTAGAAAAGTCGATCAAAGCCCTGGTTACTGAGTCAAGAAAATGTGGGTTGGGCGAATTGATCTTCTTCTTTCACACGCTTCATTTTATGCGACTAATACCTAAGCGAGATGACCTTCCTGACGACCAACGGGAGGCTATAACCATGATTGCCCAGGCTACGGATGAAGCATGCAAGTACATAGTTCAATGTGTCGTGAAATATGGCTATAAGCAGTTTCTGTTTACGTCAAATAGGATGGTGATCGATGGGGAAAGGTGTCAGGAGATGCTCAAACGTGCCACAGCGATTAATTCGGTTTTTGAGATGCTGTATTTCATCAAAAGGATTGGTAAAGTTGAAGTGAGCGGAGTTCGCGACCAAGAGATAAAAATGAATATCGAGGAGTTGGCGGATTGGTCCACCGAAGTTGGAAAATTCTGGCTCTATGGTGCACGAGTGGATAAAAATACTATGCTCAAGAAGAGCGGTATTTCGAAGGATGATATTTTAGATCGATTTAGAAAAGAGTACCGAGAAATTGAGCACTTGTTCATCAAAGTATTTGAAGTTTCACTTGACGAATTTATCAACCTCCTCGACGGGCTAATGACCACCGTAGCAACAAGTGTGGACAAGGCTTTCCCGATAACAGATACAGAAGAAATCGACATGCAGCTGTATGGCAACATACTTAATTTCGGACGCTGTTACCTTCTTGACAAGGATGAATTGATAGGAAGGCTTTCTGTCAAGGAGAGAGGAGCACTTAACTTGTTGATATTTGAGCCTGGGAAATTCGACGAGCATGAACTGAGGTTTAACCGTTTGGCGAGGCAACCACTCTTTCAAGTCGGGAGCAATTTAATAGTCAGTCCCGAATTGATTCTAGACAGTATTTCTCTCAATACTCATTTTTCCATGCTGGAAGCAAGCGAGATCCACGAAGAGTACAAGACAATAGCTTCGGGTAAATTCCTTGATAAAATAGCGAGCGTATTAGCGCGTCATGGGTATGCTGAAATCTATCGGGAGTATGATTTGTTCGAGGGCAAAAATCAAATCGGCGATATCGATATTGGGTTTAAAAACGATGCTGGCAGAGTCATATTGGTTGAAGCCAAAAATCATTTCTTACCGCTCGAAGTTCACTTTCGTGATACGGATGCTGTCAAGTCCAGATTGATGGCATTGCAGAACGATTGGGAGAAGAAAGTTAAGAAACGAAACGACCACCTAAGAAATAACTTCAATGGGTACTCTCTGCCTGAAAACTTTGAGTACATAATTATCACGCGATCGCCAGAGGTTCTCACTCATTTTTCAGAGTTTAAAGTTTTTGATCTCTACGAACTTGATCGATATCTGGCGGACTTTTCGAGCCTGACCAGTGTAGAGGAGATCATAACAAAAATTTATGGGCTTGATGAAGAAGAGGCTAAGAAACATGATCTAAGCCAACTCGATTATTTCACTCCAGGGATTTACCTTCACTAATGAATAGAAATGCGACGTTGACGTAGGAACCTACCCCTATAAGTAGAGATTTGACTCTGCGCACCTGAGCGCAGGCTACATGCCAACTGTTCCTGCTCAAACTGATTTTTAGATCTTCAGTTCAGCGGCACTGTACCAATGATAGATATTCTTGCTTATTCACAATGGCTGAAATAAAAACGATAACGGGAATATTTAGTAAAAGAACACATTCAGACAAACGAGGCAAAAGAAGATTCTAGGATAGTAACGCTTCGGTGCATCGGTAGTTAGCAAAGAAAAAGCTCGGGAGAAAGTTAAGAGACGGTGAGGTTGTCCGTCATAAGGACCGAAATAAGCAAAATAGCTCACCTTGGAATCTCCAATGTATTCAAAACCAAATTGAACACGATAAAGCATGTAGGCTAGATGCAAGAAAGTATAGTAAAGCCTTCAGCGACACGGGGAGAAAGAGTAAATAGATTGCCCACTTGTTTATGGCTTAACAACTTGATCAATTTGATCAGAATGAATTTTTGCCAGTTTGTTAATCGCTTCTGTTTTTAGTTTGTCGGTCACATGCGCGTATCGCTCTGTTGAAACGACATGCTTATGTCCTAACAATTTCGAAACCGTATAGATGTCCACTCCATGCGAAAGTAGAAGTGTAGCATGAGTATGTCGCGCAGAATGAAATGTGATTCTCTTAGCGATACCAGCTGCGATTGCCCACCGACAAAGTTCGATCGAAGTTTTCGAACTGTATTTAAGGCGGTTAAAAATCACGTGAGTTGATTCGTAACGTTCACCGAGCAATGCTTTTGCTTGGGGCGTTATCGGGAGAACATGATAGAGTTTTGTCTTCCGTTGTTTAAAATGAAGATACCAACCATCAACCGCGTTACCTTTCACTTCTTCCCAGGTTAGATGCGCGATGTCAGACCACCTCAGTCCAGTGAGCACACAAAATAAAAATGCGTCTTTCAAAACAGGTTGATCGCATTTTGTTTCTACAAGTCGTTTCACTTCGTTCAGTGTAAGAAATTCGCGCATGGCATTTTCAGCACGAATGGGTCTTGCTAGATTCGCTGGATTGCGTTCGATGATTCTACGCTCGTAGGCAGTCGTTAATGCTGTGCGAACTCTGTTGAAGTAGGAGAGTGCCGTACTTGAACTGAGCCTTGGTTTTCCACTTCGCTTATCAACTTCAAGTAAGTATGCTCTAAATTCTTCCAACCAAATGTCGTCAATCTCCTGAATGGTTGGATTATCGTCTCCAAGAAAGACTAACACATGCTTGAAAGCAGATGCCCAATTACCAGCGTTGTTGTCGAATCTTATTTTTTCGCTGGCGAGTTCAGCAAAGAAGTCTCTGAATTTTGGGCGAGGTTTTACCACAGCAGATCCATGGAGGCCAGTCTGTAGTTCAAGAATCCGTTTGTACTTGATTTGCTTGGCGAGTTCAAGCGTTGTTTTATTCTCGATCACCGCTAGATCATCGGTGGGTGGATTGAGATACAACTTTAAGAAGTCGTAAGAGCGTTTGCCGTTCCAATAGATATCCAGATAGAGTGAGTAGCCACCATTTTTGATTCGCCTCTGGCGAAGGCGGACGGGCTCTTTGCGATTGAGATCTGTGTTTCGTTTTCGTGGCATAGTCGATACAAAAAGGTTAGTGAAGACGATCTTTTCACCCGGTTTGTTACCGGTACTTTTTGTTACTCGAGCACCATGGTAACAATCGAGTAACAAACTGACCTAATGTACTGACCTTAAATTGAGCAAGATTAAATGCTAAATGCCTCATACTCATGTGAGTAGAAACAAGAGCGCTTTTTCATCTTTGATTTTGTATCGATTT
>JBDTTT010000120.1:0-16635 GCA_039930485.1 Chryseolinea sp. | reverse complement strand
GGCCTTTATGGATGCGAATCATCGCTATGAACCAACCCTGAGATACTTCAATATTCTGATTCAAAAAATGAATGACCGAGGCATCCTAATAGTTGACGACATCCATTACTCAACCGAAATGGATCGCGCCTGGAATGAACTGAAGCAACACGTTCGGGTACACGCAAGCGCAGATCTGTATCGATGCGGGATATTGTTCTTTGATCCATCACTCAACAATCAGCACGTTGTATTGCAGTGCTGAGCATTGAATAGGATATCAATTAACCTTACTTTTGTACATTATCCTTATTACTATGAGCGAAAGCGAACCAACCGTGCCCTTTACACCAGAGCCTAGGAAATCATCAAACAAAACCGCCATCATCATCGCCATTATGGCCATTGTAATTGTGGTTCAAGCGATTAAAATATACCTCGACTCGCAGGAGAAACAGGAAATAAAAATCGCAATGACCTCCACAGAGCAAGAACTTGCCACCACGATGCAGCGCATGACAGAGATTAAAACTGAGCTTGATCAAAAGATTGAAGAAGTCAAAAAGCTGGGGGGTGATTTTTCTGATCTCCAACAAGCAAAAGCTGAAATTGAAAAAGAACTGAAGCGCTCAAAGTTTGCTACAGGCAAACAGATAAAGGCATTGAAAGACAAGGTGGAAGGCTATGAAGTTTTACTGAAGAATAAGGATGAAGAGATTGATAAGTTAAAATCAGTCAACAAAGAACTTCTCACCGAAAACAAAACTCTTAAAACTCAGAAGAATGTATTGGGAGATTCCATCAATCGCTTGAGTCAAACGAAAGACGAACTTGCGACAAAAGTGGCTATTGCCTCGCAACTTAAAGTTGAGAATGTAAAGATTGTAGCATTGAACGATCGTGGAAAAGAACGTGAATCACCTTTTAAAAATCGCCAGGTAGGCAAACTCAGAATTGATTTCAATATTGCCGAAAACAAAGTAGCCCCGGTTGAAGGAAAGAAAATTATGATTCGGATTATTGATGAAAACGGCCAGGTAATTTTTGATGTTGCCCGAGGGTCCGGAACATTTATCTTCGATGGCAAAGAAGAGTTCTATACCGCATCACAGGAAATACTATTTGATAACACCAAACAGAAGTTATCCTATCTGTACGAAAAAGGTTCTGACTATACTTCAGGAACATACACGGTTGAAGTGTATACTGATGATTATAAAATGGGAAGTGGACAGTTTGTTGTTAAATAAATCCAGGTTAAATGTAATAGGGCAGCATTCACAATTAACTATTAACATTTAACTTCTAACTAATCCTTTACCTTATTCAATCCGAGAAGATTCAGCATCCAATTCGCCAATGGCTTTTCGGGATTTCTATTCTTAAGGCTAAGAAAGATTCCCAACTTTTCGATGATTGGAATTTTATGAGTCTCCACAAATTCAATTAATGTTCCATCCGGATCTTCAATGTAAGTAAAGTGACCTGCGGCCTTACCCATGTCAAAGGACTGACTGCTATCAACCGTAAATTCAAATCCTTTTGACTTACAATTTTCACGAAGGTCTTTCATTCCGTTTATATCGAAACAAAGGTGAATGAATCCAAGATCGCCCCACAGTCTGTCTTTGAAAATCACGCGGGGCTTTATGGATTTAACTTCAACCAATTCTAATTCAGTATCACCCAATAATTTTGAGAACGCTCCTACTCTTGGCTTTTCATGTCTTAGTAAAACTCTTCTTACTTCATTTTCACCTCCTGGTACTCCTTTCAAATCCTGAAATACAGACTTTACATCATAAACTATTTTTGTGTAGCCTAAGATACCTTGATACAAGGCAAGAGCTTTGTCAATATCTGATACGCCTATGATGCTTCCACCAATACCGCCCATCGTTTTCTTCTCTTGCTTGAACCAGCTGAGCCCTTCTACTACTTCAAATAAATTTCCATAAGGATCATGCACAAAGAAATGCAATCGGCCATCGGGCATTTTTTCGGGAGCACTTAACAACTTAGCTCCTTTTGCCTTTAACTCGTTATAGGATTCCGTTACATTTCGGGATTTCATCTTCACTGCAAAGATTCCAGTATCACCCAATTGCGGGATAAACGAAGCGGGATTTGGTTTACGGGAAGTATATTGCCAAATTTCAAAACCTCCGCCACCTTGCATGTTCAAGGCGAGAATAGCGAATCGCTGCTCGGCATTGCCTGCTGTGTATCTTGTCATTAACGAAGCCGTTGCAGCATCCTTAAAAATGGGTACATCCATGCCGAAATACTTCCTGTACCATGCCCATGCTTCCTCTGCATTATTAACTCCAATTCCAATTTGCTGAATTCCGCTAATGATAAATCCCATAAGTGTGAAAGCGATAGTTTATGTGTTTTAATCCATCATTCGCAATGACAACGTCTTTTTGAATGACTTTAAGTTAAAATTTTCCGCAACCTAATAATAAAATTGTAATCCTCCACACGGACTAAAATTCATCGAAATGTTGCCAACGGTAACGATTGACGCATGAATCTCATTGGAGGATTGAATCAGCAATGATCCAAGCCAAACCCTAAACTTTGATGGCCGTAACTTCGATCTCAACCAGGTAGTCATCATCAATCAAGGCACTTACCTCAACCATTGATGTTACCGGTTTAATGTCTTTAAAAAACTCACCATGCGCTTTACCTACCTGCTCCCAGTATGAAATATCAGTAACAAACATGCGTGTGCGCACGACATCATTTAAAGTAAAGCCGGCCTGATGAAGGACTTTTTCGATCTTTTGAATGATGAATTTGGTTTGAGCATAAAAATCACCTTTGCCCACAACACCATTATCATCAGTTGCCACCGTCCCAGACATCTCCAATTGATTGCCGATTAGAACCGCCCGGCTATATCCGACAATATCTTCCCACTTCGCTCCGGATGAAAAATTCTTTCGTTGCATAATCTTCTGTTATTTTACATTTTGCTATTAGGACATAAAACAGGTAGTCACTTGACAAACTTAACCAACGAAGAGTTAATTCGATACAATCGCCACCTGATCTTACAAGATTTTGGCGCGACTGGTCAGCGTATGCTTAAAAATGGCAGCGTCTTGGTTGTTGGTGCTGGCGGTTTAGGTTCACCTTCCCTTCTATACCTCACGGCTGCAGGGGTAGGCACAATCGGTATTATTGATTTTGATACGGTAGACATTTCTAATCTTCAGCGACAAGTTATTTTCACAACAGAGGATGTTGGAAAAAATAAAGCAGAAGCCGCATCACTGCGTTTATCAGAACGAAATCCACATGTGCTTCTTAAAACCTACTCAGAAAAACTCACTTCCTTTAATGCTCTTGACATCATTCGGCATTACGATGTAGTTGTTGATGGAACTGATAATTTCCCAACACGATACCTGATCAACGATGCCTGTGTTTTGCTGAATAAGGCTTTTGTCTATGGTTCGATCTTGACCTATGAGGGGCAGATTTCTGTTTTTAATTATCAAACAAGAGAAGGAAACTTCAGTGCTAACTATCGCGATCTATTCCCCACACCCCCCGATCCATCAAGTGTGCAGAATTGTGAACAAGCTGGAGTATTGGGAGTATTGCCGGGCATTATCGGAGGTATGCAGGCCAATGAGGTAATTAAAATCCTAACCGGGATTGGAGAAGTACTGGCAAACAAGCTCTTATTATTCGATAGCCTAACCATGCAACAAACCATCGTTACCTTTCGAGGTCAGCATTCCCGCGAACACATAAAATACCTGGTCGATTATGACGAATTTTGTGGTGTAAATCCGCAGAAAAGTAAATCTTTGAATTCAAATCAAACCGCTATGAAAGAAGTTACCGTACAAGAATTAAAAAAGCTAAAAGAAACTGGCACAGACTTTCAACTTATTGACGTGCGCGAGCCACACGAATATGATATCTGCAACCTTGACGGTGAACTTATACCTCAAGCCGAAATACCTTCGAATGTTGATAAGGTTAGCAAAACCAAACAAGTAGTGATTCATTGTCGCAGCGGAGCACGCAGTGGTAATATGGTACAGTGGCTGGAAAAAAATCATGGCTTCGAAAACCTCTACAATCTGAAAGGCGGAATTCTGGCGTGGGCAAAAGAGATTGATCCAACGATGCCTACTTATTAATCAACTACAGAAAGCTTAAAGAGCGCAAAGATAAAGGTCAATACCCTTCTTCTTGCGCTTTTTTTATTTTAAACCTTTTAAGAATATCTATTCAAATCTCAATGACTCAATTGGATCAAGCTTTGATGCTTTGTAAGCAGGATAATAGCCTGATATTAACCCAACGAAGATACAAACCGCCATTCCTATAAACATCCACAACCACGGAACAAGAAACTTTTTAATACCAATCAGGCTGGCTATTCCGTTACCTACCAATATCCCTAAAATAACACCAACCACTCCTCCAATCAAACAAACTACAATAGCTTCAATAACAAATTGCTGGCGAATGCGCAGCGGAGTTGCTCCAAGTGCTTTGCGAACACCCACTTCCCGTGTGCGTTCTGTTACCGAAACAAGCATGATGTTCATCAAGGCAATGGAAGCACCAAGTAGAGTTATGAACCCAACAACAAAAGCACCAACCCGAAGGTAGCCGGTAATCTCAGCAGTGCTTTCCGCCAGCGTTTCACTTTTATTTATGTCAAAGGAATTTTCTTTGCCCACACGATCTTGTCTGATGGCACGCATCAAACCTGTTGCCTCTCCCATTGCATAATCAAACTGCTCGAAGTTGGTTACACCAATTGACATTTCGTAGTCTAACTGACGACCGCCTGCCAATTGGTTTCCCTTTTTAATTGGAATAAAAACGGTGTTGTCTGAATTATTGTTGGCTATTCTTCCTTTCTCATTCAATGTTCCAATTACCTTAAATTGTGTTCCTAAGATATTCACCTTGGTATTAATTGGATTCTCGTTTTCACTATAAAGTGCCTTTACAATTTCAGAGCCTAAAATGGCAACATGCGAAGAGTTTTCAAGCTCCATCATTGAGAAATTTCTACCCTCCTTAAAATCAAGGCCCTTAATGGCCATGTAATCTGCATTAATGCCTTGAACACCTACATTGGGATTTGTTTTCTTTGAGAGCCGTTTTATCTCCGCTGCCCAAGAAACATTGGCCTGAAGGCTAATGGTAGTGGGTACATTGAACTGCTTAATGAAGGATAGTGCTTCATTGAGCTGCAGTGGAGGATATGATTTCTCCACTTTACCATCATTATTGCCCCTTCGATTATTATAGGATTGTATATCAAAGGTGTTCACACCCAGAGACGCAAAGCTCTCATTCACCGTAGTTTCAATACCATCAATTGCGGTAAAGATTCCGACCAGGGAAGTAATTCCGATAGCCACAATCAAGGCGGTAAGCACAGAACGAAGCATATTGGCCTGAACTGAACGAAGACCTTCTTTTATATTTTCAATCAAATTCATGTGAACCTTTATCGCTTAGTAAACATCTATACGTTGTTAAAATAGCCTAATTGTTACACCTAACCACGAAATTATTAAGGATCAACTCATTTTTCATCACTTCCGTTAAAATAATGGTTTGGGCAATGTAAATTTGATTCACTAAAAGGGGTTGATATGAAGCGCAGTCTGGTTTTGATGATTCTCTTATTGGTTGGCAAAATCCTTTGGGCCAATTCCATTTTCATTCCCATGGATGAAAAGCAAACCAATCATTTAAAAGCGTACGGAATTGCTTATTGGATTTTAAAAAGCGACACGGAAGTCGATTGGCTTTTGAATTACCGGGGTGGAAGTTTCATGTGCGACTATCATCCTGCCATTCAAAATGAATTAGTTATACGAGGTGTAAGTTTCGAAGTCATCTCTGACGCGCAGACCAATCAAATCATCACAGAGATTGCAAGCCCCGCGCTGAATTACGACATCATGAAGCTGGAAAAGTATCCACGTATTGCTGTATACTCTCCTAAAACCAAACAGCCCTGGGACGATGCCGTAACCCTTGTGCTCACCTATGCAGAAATACCTTACGATATAATTTTTGATGATGAGGTTTTAGCAGGAACATTAGCGAAGTACGATTGGATACACCTTCACCACGAAGATTTTACAGGGCAGTATGGAAAATTCTATCAACAGTTTAGTAACAGTCCATGGTACATTGAGGCTCAGAAAGAGGCTGAACAAACGGCAAGGAAGCATGGGTTTCACAAGGTATCAATGCTCAAACTCGCTGTTGTTAAAAAAATAAAGGAATTTGTTGCTGGAGGTGGTTTTCTTTTCGCGATGTGTTCCGCTACCGATAGCTATGACATTGCATTATCTGCAGAGGGCATCGACATCTGTGAACGTATGTACGATGGTGATCCTGCCGATCCGCAGGCACAACAAAAATTGAACTATCAGAACACACTAGCGTTCACCGACTTTACACTCGAACGCAATTCTCTGCAATACGAATTTTCTGATATCGACAACCAGCCTAACGAACGCGGCTTGCGCCAGGACAATGACTATTTTTCGCTCTTTGAATTTTCAGCAAAGTGGGATCCTATTCCTTCTATGTTAACTCAAAACCATACGCGCGTTATCCAGGGTTTTTTTGGACAAACCACTGGCTTCAAGAAAAATCTGATCAAGCCCGATGTGGTAATTATGGGTGAGAACAAAGAAATTAAAGAAGCAAAATACATACACGGAATTCTGGGCAAAGGCTTCTGGACATTTTATGGTGGCCATGATCCGGAAGATTATCAACATCAGGTAGGCGAAGAACCGACCGATCTAAATCAACATCCAAATTCAGCAGGTTACAGACTCATTTTGAATAACATACTCTTTCCTGCCGCGAAGAAAAAGAAACAGAAAACATAGGTTAAAAGCGTGTCATTTCCGCTTTTTCAAGCAGATGTAACCTATATCGGAATATTGTAGTGGCATTCTTTAATTTTTTTTATTTCTTTCGCCTTGTCATTCAGTTTGCATTTAATCATGCTATACCTTTTTCACACATTTTGTGCTTTAGCTGCGTTTGCGACCATGGAGCTCGTTGCATGGGGCACGCACAAATACATCATGCACGGCCTGTTGTGGCACATGCATGAAGATCACCACCGCCCGCATGAAAAGAAGGTTGAAAAAAATGATTTCTTCGCTTTAATCTTTGCCATACCTGCGTGGCTATTTATCATGTTTGGAGTAATGCATGGTAACGATTATAAACTCTTTATAGGAATCGGCATTACATTCTATGGCTTGTGTTATGTATTAGTTCACGATGGATTAATTCACCAGCGTTTAAAGATTTTCAGACAAACGGAGAATCCCTGGCTGCTTGCTCTACGGAGAGGACATAAAGTTCACCACAAGCAACTGGATAAGTCGAATACCGAATGTTTTGGAATGTTGGTTGTGCCTTTGAAATATTACAGGGAAGCCAAGGCTTATACCCAAAATCGGAAGAAGCAAAAGATATAGTTCGTTTCGAACCTGTGCACCAATCAGTGAAACATCTTTGCCATGATCTTGGCAGAATTCAAACACATCGGTATGCCGGCACCTGGATGAACGCTACCACCAACAAAATACAATCCCTAAATCTTGCTGCTATTCGAGTGCCTTAAAAAAGCAGCAAATTTGCTGTTCGAGCTATTTCCAAAAACAGCTCCAAAAGCGCTGGCATAATTTTCTTTGATCATTGTTGGTGTCAGAACAAACTCGTGCTCAATATCCGGAGTGATGTGAAGCATTCTTTTGATTTTAGCCAAAACATTTGTTTTAGTTTTTGCTACCAGATCATCCCATGATTGCCCCTGGTCGTTAGGCGCAATGACCAATACAAACCAATTTTCACATCCTTGAGGCGCATCGTCCTTTACATGTTTAGCAGTAACACTAATGTAAACAGATGGATCATCACAAATAGTACCTTCATCAAAAATAGCATTGTACTCTGCATGTTCATTTTTAGCAAACAACATGTTATGTACACCTAATTGCTTGTGCTCTCCTCTCACGTTCCAATAAAATCCGATTATTGAACTTGACTTTGGTTGATTTAAAATGCGCTGTGGCTTTTTCTCATTTGGGAGGAGCTTATTGTATGCATGATATACGTCCATGTTATTTACAATCCGATCATACGCCACAACTTTATTTCCACCAATACGAATCCCGGTTGCTCTTCGATCCTTCACGATAATCTCATCCACTCGCGCATTGTAGTGAAATGTTACGCCCTTCTCTTCTGCCAATTTCACCAGGGCTTCAACAAGAGAATACATACCACGATCCGGTATGTAGGTACCGTTATCAATAACAAGATGTTGAATCATATTAAGCGTTGCAGGAGCCACCATTGGATTTGATCCAACATAAAACGCATAATGATTAAACAACTGCACCAGGTTTGGATCTTTGAAAAATCGCATATTCGCAGCATTCATCGATTCAAATGCTCCAATCTTATGAAAGTTAATTAAACCCTTCGCCACGCGTGATGTAAAATAATTGCTCAGAACATGAAGAGAATTTTCGATAAATACTTCCTTGGTAATTTCATACTTCGATGAAATATCCTTCAGATATTTTCTAAAACTTTCCTCAGAGTCTTTGGTTTTTTTCGCGATCTCTTTCGCTAAAAGATCCGCATTACCATAGGCGTTAATCTGTGTACCATCTTCAAATACATAATTGAATGATGTCGGTAAACGGGTGTAACTAAAGTAATCGCGTGGATTTTTACCGCACAAAATGAACAAGTCATCAATTAAATGAGGCATCGTAAAAACGGATGGTCCCATATCAAAACGAAAACCACCCACTTGCATCTCACGAAGTTTTCCGCCCGGATAATCGTTTGATTCAAAAACATCTACTTTCAATCCCATTGCTGCAATGCGAACGGCAGAGGCAATACCGGCTATTCCCGAACCAATCACTGCGCAGGTTTTCATCTGGTTAAATCTCCTGGTATTAACGTTGAAATTTGGTAAATCAATGCATCATGCCTCATCAACAACGAGCGTAACACAAAACTTCTTCCTCTCAAACGTGGTGGCATTCGTATTCTGGATTGTACAATTCAAATAAAATCTATCCCGGGCAAAAAGCTTCAAAACGGTTTCAAAAGTAACTTTTTTTTCCCAAAATGCAGTGCCATAAATAACCTGCTTTTAGTATACTTTGCATACGAAATTGAGTGTGCATGAAGCGTTAAAATATGGCTAATTGTTTCACTGTGAACGCATCAACTACACCGCTAAGCCAACAGAAATGGACATTCTAAAATCGGAAATGCTTGCCCAGGAACTTTGCCGATATATCAAAAGCAATATTGTAGATAATAGTATTCAAGTTCTGCCTGACACACCTTTTGCTAAACTCGGAATTGATTCGCTATCCATTATTGAATTGGTTTTATTTCTAGAAAGAAAGTTCAAGATCACTCTCCCTGAACAGGAGCTAATACCCGAAAATTTTATTTCAGCAAATACCCTGGCTATTTGTGCGATGCGATATGTTAAAATGCAATGAAAGCTAGCGAGGAACTTAGCCACATTCTGCTAACACCAGCGGATTGCTTTATGCTGGCATTAGAAAAGCAGCATATCAAGCGATTAGATGCATCGAACAATACATGTAGGTATTTGCTGGAACTAGAAGGACAACTTGATGTATCACAGTTTCGGTTGAATATACAATCAAATCGAAATCTGCTGAACCTTGCCTACATTACGGCTGAAAAGAAACATCCTTTCGCCATTCCAACGTGGAGAGTGAATGAGCCTGCTGGTGAAATTCCAATAAATGTTTTTCAAACCGACACGCTTATACCGGAAGAAATTATTAATAGCAAAATTTCAGGTGACGTCCCTCCTCTCTTGTCGTTTGACATTTTGCTTCGCTCGAATGGCGATTCAACGCTTATTTTCTCATGGCATCATTTACTGATGGATGGTTATGGTGCCATCTTACTTATGAAGCAACTTGCAAATGGCTTTTCTGAAAAAGAATTGCAACTTCATGACGATTCAAAACAGGCAAAATTAAAATGGAGCGAGCTTATTAACGCAACGCGAGCAAAGTTTTTTATTGACCGCATTTCGCGAAAGCCATTGTCAGGTATTTTTTTTTCAAAGAAGAATAGTATTAACACCAATCAAAAGGTAAGGATCATCCGATTTACTGAGGAAGAGACAATGCAATTAGACAAGGTAGGGCCTTCTCTTGGAGCACAATTCGGCAGAAGTCCATTATATCTTGCTTGCGCTGCCCGAAGTATAAGAACGCTATTGGTTAAAAAGAAAATTCCCGTTCATGACTTTTGGATTCCTGTTCCACGCGATCAACGAAAGAAAGGTGCGCTTGGGCCGTTGATTGGGAATCACCTATCTTTTATTTTTTATCGACTAAAAGCAACCTACCTAACTTCATTAAAACAAACGGTGTCTAGCATCAACCAACAGATGGTGGATCAATTGAAAAGCAACATGTCACGCGACTACGATATATTGATGCGTTTTCTTAGAAGAACGCCCTCCCCACTTTATTACTTTTGGATCAAAGGCCCTAAGGGTGGATCGCTCGCTAGCTTTTTATTTACAGTTGCTGCAGATCATCCTATTGATTTTTTAGAGTTCAATAATCATAAAATAAAGGATGCCTGGAATTTTCCATCCAACATTTATCCCCCAGGACTTACCTTTGCTTTCATGAAATTTCAGAATCGTCTTCATCTTATGGTGATGTATTTTGAAGAGGTGATTTCAGAAGACGATATGAATAAGATTGAAAAGCAGATACGACACGAAATGGTTTTTGGAAAAGAATTTGATTCATGATCCCTAACTCAACAGACATACTTATTGTTGGCAGTGGCATCAGCGGGTTTGCTGCAGCGATTTCAGCAGCGAAAGAAAATAGAAATGTAGTATTGATTGAAAAGAGTAATTCCATTGGTGGAGACTCAACACAAACTAATGTCGGTACCATTTGTGGTTCATTTTTTCGCTCCTTCTCAGGGCAAGCTAAATTTGTTGGCTATGCTTTCTGTCGTGATTTTCTTACTGAGCTCCAATCAAATTATCCAACCTCCAAAGTAATACTCTATCATGAAGGCTTATACATTATTCCATACGAATGGATTGCGCTTCAGGAATCAATGAAGGCAAGATTAAAAGACCACAACATAACGGTCTTAACAAATACTGAACTAATAAGCATTCATGAAGACCAAAATAAAATACAAAGCGTAATAGTTCGAAATACAACACAAACAGTTGGCATCAACATACAATCCATTGTCGATTGTAGTGGAAACGGAATTGTATCAGCGCTGGGAAATTTGAGCATTATACAAGATAAAAGCTATCAGGCTGCTTCTCAAATTTTTCGGGTGAAGGGCATTGAAATCGATAGTGAGTTCACTTTAAACATGAGTATCAAAAGGTTAATGGTGCAAATCATCAAGGAGAAGAATTGGCATGAAAGTTATCTTTCACTAAGTGTTGTTCCAGGATCATTGCGCACTCAGGTTGCTGACCTTAAACTTACAATACCTGAAATTATTACCGATTTCGTTGAAGAAAATAAAGCAATACAAACGAGAGCCCATCAACGGATACAGGAAATCTTTCCATTGCTTAAGCAGAATATTCTAAGTTTTAAAAATGCTTCCCTTGAATACATATTTCCGTCTCTTGGAGTTCGCGTTCAACAACGATCAAAAGGAAAATACATTTTAACAGAAGATGATGTTTTGTCTTGCCGGAAATCTGAACAAGGTATTGCTATTGGAACATGGCCAATTGAAGAATGGACTAACGATGGTAAATTGCATTTGGATTATTTTGAAATTGATACTGGATATGAAATCCCCGCTGATTGTTTAATCTCTGATGAAGTATCAAACTTATATTTTGCCGGGAAAAATATTTCGGCCACATCACGCGCCATTGCTAGTGCACGTGTTATGGGCACTGGATTACAAACCGGTTATGCCGCAGGTAAATTAGCTTGTTGCGAGAATGAAGTTCAACGAAAGGATATAGTAAACAGATTGCACAGTGAGCTCCTCAACTTCTAATGTAAACGTGTATCACACTTTAGTCGCAGCCTCAACAACCTGGCCTAATAATATTGCCATAGTTGATGAGTACGGAGCAATTACGTTCGCTGAACTCTATCAACAAACTGAGCAACTAAAAACCAAATTAATTAATCAGGGTTTAGGATACGATCAAGGCATTGGCTTGCTCATAAAAAATAATCGCTACTTTTTAATTGGACTATATGCCGGAATAGGCTGTGGTGCGGTGGTTATGCCGATTTCTCCTCAACAAAAACCAGAGGAGATCAATAATGCTACACGAGAAGCCAAATTACATTACCTCCTCTCCGATCGAGCGGATCTCTATACAGTCAAAAAAGAATCGCATGAAATTAAGCACATCGATCAATTTCTTTTTCTTAGCAACACAAATAGAAATCCAGAAGAAAAAACAATTGATTTTATTGAGCAGCCTGCCGTTATGAGATTTACTTCAGGTACAACGGGTGAGGCGAAATGTGTTGTACTATCTCACCGATCTGTGATTGAGAGAATAGAAGCGGCTAATGAAGGATTAAGATTGAATCACAATGATCGTGTCGTTTGGGTATTGCCAATGGCGTATCACTTTATTGTGTCCATTATGCTATATGTACAATACGGTGTTGGTATTATTATCTGTAGCGACTTTCTAGCGGAAAGCATTCTTGAAAATATTCGTAAGTATAGTGGAACACTTTTGTATGCGTCTCCTATGCACATTCGACTGTTGGCTTCTTACGCAAAAGATGTCTCTATCCCATCGCTTAAGCGAGTAATCTCCACCACTACAAGCATCAGCACCGCCATTTGTGCCGCATTCAAATCAAAATACAGATTGCCCGTTATGCAGGCGTTTGGAATCATTGAAGTTGGGTTGCCCATTATTAATATCGATCGCTCAGAAGATCATCCGGAAGCGGTTGGGTACAGCTTACCTGCATACACCATTGCAATTTTAGATGAGTCTTTGAACCTGTTATCTAGTAATGAAACTGGACTGCTGGCCATTAAAGGTCCCGGCATGTTCGATGGTTATTTAAGCCCTGTAATCTTGCGCGACAGTGTTTTAAAAAACGGATGGTTTATTACAGGTGACACTGCCATTCGTTCAACTGATGGTCTTATTGAAATAAAGGGAAGGAGAAAGGTCGTTATTAATGTCTCGGGAAATAAAGTATTTCCAACGGAAGTGGAAAATGTTTTAAATACCTACCCAGGAATATCTTTATCAAAAGTATACGGGCAAGCTCATGCGCTATTAGGTGAGGTGGTGGTAGCTGATTTAATCCTTGAAAATCGACACTCCTTTCAGGAGGAAGCATTGCTTAGCCATTGCCACAAAATGCTTTCAAGCTTCAAGGTGCCTCATCGAATTAACATCGTTGACCACATCGAAATGACAGACAGCGGTAAAATAAAACGATAAGAACTCAAGGCACTGGCAAAGAATATACCCAGATCTGGAGAATCTAAAACTTGAAGCTTTTACTCCCACTTCAACTCCGAATCAACGCCATTCGAAACACCATTGGTTTTAACCTCTGCCGTCTCTTCTTCGCGCTCATGCATGTGATCGAACTGAGCAAAATCAACTTCGGGCATGAGTTCAGTCTTCACATGATTAACTGTAGAGTTTAGCGCCTCCATGAACTTATTAAAATCTTCCTTGTAAAGGAAAATCTTATGTTTTTCATAGGTAAACCCATCCTCTTTAAACCGCTTTTTGCTTTCGGTAATCGTGAGGTAATAATCGTTTGAACGGGTTGCTTTCACATCAAAAAAATACGTCCTCTTGCCTGCCTTTACCTTCGCTGAGTAGATTTCGTCTCTACCATTTCCTTTGTTTTCTTCCACAATCCTTCAATTTTTAGGTTTACTCTATCGTTTGGTTCAGACTAAGGTAGTATTTTGAGAAATTAATGCAAACTAACCCACCATTATTTTGAATTAAGAATGGGTGTTTAACCATTTATTCGGTTAATCATGGGCCATCTTTATGATCATTTTGGACCTGAAATTCTATTACCTGGTTGTTATCTGATTAACAATTCATGAATAACCTATCATTTGTATCACACTTACTTCCGAACTTTAGCGCATGGATTTGAACGCATTAAACCAAACAGGCAACCTGGAGTTAATTGCCCGCCAGTTAGTAGAAGGATTCGTAACCGGATTGCATAAGTCTCCCTATCATGGATTCTCTGTGGAGTTTGCTGAGCATCGTTTATACAATGAAGGCGAAAGTACACGTCACATCGACTGGAAAGTATACGCCAGAACCGATCGGCTTTTTACCAAACGATATGAAGAGGAGACTAATTTACGCTGTCTTATCGCGCTGGACATATCGGCCTCAATGTACTATCCGGAAAAGAGTAAGGCCAAAATCAGATTCAGCAAATATGCTGCTGCCTCATTGAGTTACTTGTTGCAACGTCAACGTGATGCCGTGGGACTTTGTCTTTTTTCTGATTCTATTAAAAGCATCACTCCAATCAAATCCACACCTGCTCACCTGGATAAAATCTATAAGGTGCTACATGAAGTGGAAAAGCAAAAGCCCGCTCAAACACAAACCAATGTCGCAAATGTATTGCATGAGATGGCTGAAAAAATATCCAGGCGATCTCTTGTCATCATCTTTAGTGACATGTTCGATTCAGCTGATAGCAGCGATGAGCTCTTTAAAGCATTACAGCATTTAAAACACAATCGCCACGAGGTAATTGTGTTTCATGTGATGGATAAAGAGACCGAACTGGATTTCAATTTTGAAGACCGGCCCATGGAATTTATCGATCTAGAGAGTGGGGAAAAAATTAAATTGAATCCGGCAGACATCAAGTCTCGATACCACGCTGACTCAGAAACTTTCTTAAAAGAACTTAAAATGCGCTGCAATCAATACAAGATCGATTTTATAGAGGTGGATGTCAAAGCAGACTTTCACGTTATTCTTCAGACGTATTTGATTAAGCGCGGGAAGATGAGATAGAGAAAAGTAATCGGTTAATGGTTGTCGGTAATCGGTCTCAATTAATGGACAACTATTTCGATCGAACTACGAATGTTATTTTTCCGGTAGAGATAGCTGGAACGTTTGTACCGGTTTGAGTAAACGATAACTTCTGTATCTCCTTACGACAGATCTGCTCGGCTTCCTGGCTTACACTTCGCTCTAGTGTTTTGATAGAAATGATGTCACCATTTTCATCTACTTTAATTTCGAAGACAAGCCTTCCTGATTCATTATTTGGTACGTCTGGATTTGGTTTTTGATCCCAGGCCCAGCCCGATAATTCCAAGCTTGATCCTCCACCACCGGGTGTACCGGTGTATTGGCCTCCCTTAACGAGTGTTCCTTCTGGCTTTCCTTTGTTACCTGTCTTACCGGCATCATCACCTTCACTTCCCGCAGTACCCGCTTTAGAGCCATTAGCATTTGCATCTGATTCAGTCTTCTTTTCAGTAGGCTTAAAAACTGCCTGAGGTTTCTCTGGTTTTACTTCGGGCTTTTTCTCTTCTACTTTCTCTTTCGGTTTATCCGCTGGCTTTACTTCGTCTTTCTTTTCTTTTATCACAACGGAACTCTCATCATCAGAAGTGATGAGTTTTTCATCTTCTTTAGGAGCTTCAGCTTTTGTTTCTTCTTTAACTGTTTCCTTTACTTCTTCTTGCTGAGCGTCTTGAGTTTGGTCTTGAACTTCCTCTTGTTGATCCCCATTATCACCGACAGGAGTAATCATCGGATCATCTCCTCCACCCTCATCATCAAAACCAATGTTTAATTCAATTCCTGCTCCTAGATCAGATAAAGGAGGATCAGGTGCGCGGTAAGCAACCAATAAAAACATCAAAACAAAAAGAACAGCGTGAATCCCAACTGTAGAGATAAAGGCTATTTGTTTATTTCTCTTTTCTTGATCCTGCTCGCTCATCTTTAATCAATTTCAAGTGAAAGAAGACAAAGTGTTCGTTCTGAAAAATTTCCCTATGGGTTTATCTCTTAATACTTAACAACCCAAACGTCATTGCCATAATCCCCGCCCTTCTTGCTATCTGCATTGGTTTGGGCATCGGCATACGTATCGGCTACATCAATGGCAATACGATAGAATTTGGTCTTACCAAAAGGTGGGATAATTTTGCTGCTCACGCCTTTTTTACTTAAATCTTTCGCGTAATCCATAATAAGATCATCGTCTATTGCGCTGGCCACTACAACATAATAACGACCAGATCGCTCACTTAGTTTTTCAATTGCTCCTTCGGCTGGCTTCAATGCTGCCAAAGAGTCGGCTACCCTTTTCTCATCCTCCTCACGTTTCTGTTGAGCTTGATCCGCTTGTTGCTGCTTCAAGGCTTTTTCTCTTTCACTCTGCTGCTCTAACCTGATTTTTTCTTCTGCCGCTCTAACCTTTGGTTGATAAAAACCAAAGAACCAAACGGCTACCCCAGCAAGAAGCACAATAACTAAAACAGCCAATATTGTTGGCATATTGCTGGACTTCTCCTCCTCGTAATCCGGAA
>JBDTTT010000119.1:0-16761 GCA_039930485.1 Chryseolinea sp. | reverse complement strand
CATGGAAAGTTTATTGTCGCGCACTGCAATTTGAATATCGGGAGGAAGTTTAAGCAAGCGAAGGTAATTGGTAACGGTTGAGCGATTTTTTCCAACGCGTTCACCAAGCTCTTCTTGTTTCAAACTACATTCAGTTAACAAACGCTGATAGCTTAAGGCAATTTCCATTGCATTAAGATTTTCGCGCTGAATATTTTCAATCAACGCCATCTCCAGCATTTGCTGATCATCCGCTAAACGGATGTAGGCCGGAACTGATTTTAGTCCTGCAAGTTGAGATGCCTGGAAGCGTCTCTCACCCGAGATCAGTTGATATTGATTACGGGATAGTCTTCTAACCGTGATGGGCTGAATGATGCCGTGAACTTTAATCGACTCAGCCAGTTCAAGCAATGCATCTTCATCAAAATGCGTTCGCGGTTGAAACGGATTGACTTCGATTTCATTGATCTGAATTTCCGACATGCCATTGGTTGGCGTAGATGGAATTACATCCGTGGAAATTTCAACTTCCAATTTTTCGTTATCTTCATTATCACTAAGCAATGCGCTTAGTCCTCTGCCTAATGCTTTTTTCTTGCTCATTTTGACATTCCGTTTTTAGCCAATACTTCATGTGCCAGGTTCAAATAGCTAATGGCACCTTTGCTTTCTGCATCGTGAACAATAACGGGTAAACCAAAACTTGGCGATTCGCTCAACTTCACGTTACGTGGAATGATTGTAGCGAAGGTCATCTTTTGGAAATGCGTGCGAACTTCTTCCACCACCTGATTGCCCAGGCTGGTACGTGAATCATACAGGGTTAACAAAATACCTTCAATCTCTAACGCAGGATTGAGGCGCGTCTGTATAATTTTTATAGTATTCAGTAATTTACCCAAGCCTTCAAGGGCAAAGTATTCACATTGAACGGGTATAATAACGGAATCAGCTGCTGTTAATGCATTGATGGTAATCAAACCAAGTGAAGGAGAGCAATCGATGATGATGAAATCGTAATCATCTTTTACCTGCGCTAATGCATTGCGCATTTTTTCTTCTCTGCGCTCAATATTGACCATTTCAATTTCGGCACCAACAAGGTCTATATGAGATGGAAGGATGTCAAGATATTTCAATTCATTCTTCACGATAGTGTCTTTTACTTTTACACCATCGACCATACATTCATAAATACCCTTTCCGATATCCTTTGGATTTAGCCCAAGACCAGAAGTTGAATTCGCTTGAGGATCGGCATCGACCAACAATGTTTTTCTTTCTAATACTGCTAAACTGGCTGCCAGGTTTATGGCTGAAGTAGTCTTACCAACACCACCTTTCTGATTTGCAATGGCAATAATTTTTCCCATCCCGAAACGCTAAAGTTTAAAAAAATAAAAACCCGGCTTTTAACCGGGCTTCAAATATAGACTAAAAACCAAGTGATCGTGGAACATCGTGGAACGGGTTATCCACAATCGGTTCACAAACAATCATCATTTTTAAAGATATAATTTGAACGTGTATGCCTAATCCGTTGAGGTCTTGATGAATAAGTAAAGAATTGCAGATGCATTGAAATGTAATGGAATTGTAGGTGTTAAAAACGAGCGTGCATATGCGCGGAAGAAATGATATGCTACCTATTCAATCTGCAGTCCGCGCAAAAAAAATACTCATCGTTCGATCCTGCGTGTCGCAGGATCGAACGATGAGTATAAAAAAGCAAGAAAGGCACCGCCAGTGGCGGTGCCTTTCTTGCTTTTTTAATGCGCGCCTGCTAACGATCTATGAAAAGCTGTCGATCATTCGCGCATCTGTGATGAACGTGAACAGAACGAAGCACACTTCATTCAATTCACACCATCCTAATTATTTATTCTTTCTCTTACTTTTCTCTTCATTTGATTTTTTACGAGCCTCTTCACTTACTTTCATGGCCTCTTCTAGTTTGCTCATAAACTTTGATTTCTTACCTCCGCTCGCAGCAATCTTCTTTCGATTTTCCTCCATGATGTTTCTGATCTTTCCTTCATCAACAAACCGTTTGATGATGGCTTGCTGTCCGAACGTTACCATGGTAGAGACGAAATAATAGAATGTAAGACCGGCTGAGAATGAGTTCAATACAAAGAAGAATATCAAAGGCATGATGTACCCCATTGTTTTCATAGGACCTTGTACAGATGACATCTGATTGTTCTGCCAGGTAGAGATTAAGGTAGCAGCGGTCATCAGAACAGTAAATAAGCTGATGTGACTTCCCACACCGAATGGAAGTGTGAACGGCAATTGAACAATGGAATCATACGTTGATAAATCTTCCGCCCATAGAAAATGTTCCTGACGCAATTCAATGCTGGCAGGGAAGAGATAGAACATGGCTAATACCAATGGCATCTGCAAAAGAACAGGTATGCAACCACTTATTGGATTAACACCAACTTGTTGGTAAAGCTTCATTTGCTCTTGCTGCACCTTGGTCATGTCTTCACCAACGCGTTCCTTTATTTCGTCTAACTCAGGCTTCAACACTTTCATCTTTGCCATGCTTAAGTATGACTTGTATGAAAGAGGCAGGAGCACCAGCTTAAGAAGGAAAACAAGAATAATAATGATAAGACCGTAATTGCTGATGAAGCCGGTCAGAAAATGGAATACCGGGAAGATGACAAACTTGTTGATCCAGTACACAGGCTTCCAGCCAAGGTATACGTTGCTTTCAAAATGATCCGATACCTTTCCAATCGTTTTGTAATTGTTAGGTCCAAAATAAAATTTAAAATCGGATTTACCTTCTGTAAGTAATTTCTTAGGAATGAGAAGTTTTACACTCGCACGTTTTACAACAGATGAATCGTTGACGTTCAAAGAAGTAGAAACTTCACCACTGGAAAAATTATCCTTTGAAATGAAAGAGGAGAGGAAGAATTTTTCTTTTATGGCTACCCATTTTACTGGAGCAGTAAACGTTTCGGTTTCTGTGCTGGTTGATCCTGGACTTAATTCATCAAAACCATTTCCTTCTGAGTAATAGGTAATGGTGGAGTACTTGCGTGTGTCTGATAAATCTTTTTCAATGGGTTTTAAGATATTTACCCAATTGAAGGTAAGTACATCACTCGTTAATTGTTTATCAAATCCAGTACTGTTGATTTGGTATCCGATTTCATAACCGTTATTCGGTATTTTATAAACCTGTGTGATTTTAGATCCATCACTCAAGTTAATGGAGTATTGTAATTCAGTTGTATCGCCATTATTTCTTTTCGTTACCTGATAATAAAGTGCGTAGAGATCAACATCCTTTCCTTGATACTTGCTTGTTAAACTGAATAAAGAATTATCCGATGTAACGAGCTTAAGTGCTTCCTGACTGTAGGTTTTGTATTTCTTCAGTTCAAGTTCTTTAATCACACCACCCTTGTTGCTGAAGGAAACTTTTAAATCTTCCGTTTCAATTTGAGTAAGGGATTCTTCACCTGTTAAAGAACTAGCCAGGTCACCATATGTAGCAGCAAGTGCACTATCTACAGCAACACTTTTTATTTGTGTTGAATCTTTTGCGTCAGAAGAAAGCACTTCAGTTGTTAATGGTTTCTGATCAGCAGGCTGAGGTGTTGGTGAGAAAAAATAAAAGTAAGCCAGTAATAATGCACCAATTAAGGTAAGGCCAATGGCGGAATTTCTATCCATTTTAAGTTAATTGTTAATCGTTAAAGGTTAATGGTGTTTGCGTTTTATTAGTTGCAGCTCCTGTGGTTATATTACATTAACCATTTCTCTTATGATGAAGGGACGCCTCAATAAACTTCACGAAGAGCGGATGAGGGTTAAGAACAGTACTCTTCAGTTCAGGGTGATATTGAACACCAACAAACCACGGATGATCTTTTAATTCAACCACTTCAACTAATGAAGACTCAGGGTTTGTGCCCACGGCTTTCAATCCAGCTTCTTCAATTTGCTCTAAATATTTATTGTTGAATTCATAGCGATGACGATGGCGCTCATGGATCGTTGATTCTCCATAAGCATGTTGTGCTTTACTTCCCTTCTTCAATTTGCAGGTATATGCACCAAGACGCATCGTGCCGCCTTTTATTGTGATCTTCTTCTGCTCTTCCATCATATCGATCACCGGATACTTTGTTTTGGGATTCAATTCAGTTGAGCTGGCATCCAATCCTAAAACATTGCGAGCGAATTCTACCACAGCACATTGCATTCCTAAACAAATACCGAAGAATGGAATCTTATTTTCACGTACGTAACGAATGGCTTCAATTTTTCCCTCTAATCCACGCTCACCAAAACCGGGCGCAACGAGAATTCCATCTAACCCACTTAATACATGTTCGACAGTCTCTTTATTAATCTCCTCTGATGAGATCCACTTCACATTGACCTTGCAATCATTTTCAGCGCCAGCGTGAACAAATGCTTCCGCAATGGATTTGTAAGCATCAGGAAGAGAAACATATTTACCTACCAATCCAACACTCACTTCGTTTACCGGATTTTTGAGTTTCCCTAAGAAAGCCTTCCATTGATCCAGAACAGGTTCTGCCTTGGATGTTTCTTTCAATTTGGCAAGAACACGCTCATCAAGCTTTTCTTTGCGCATTAAAATGGGCACATCATATATAGTGTCGGCATCCATCGCCTCGATAACCGAGTTCAGATGAACGTTACAGAATAACGCTACCTTTTTACGAATCTCCATCGGTAACGGCATTTCTGTGCGACAAACAAGAATATCCGGTTGAATACCCGCTTCCAATAATTCTTTAACCGAGTGTTGCGTTGGTTTGGTCTTTAATTCTTTTGCAGCCTTTAAGTAAGGGATGAGGGTAAGGTGAATAACCAATGAACTGTTTGAACCCAGTTCCCACCGCACCTGACGTACTGCTTCAATAAAGGGAAGTGATTCGATATCACCCACGCAACCACCAATTTCTGTTATAATGAAATCGTACTCCCCCGATTCGCCCAGCAAAAAGATGTTGCGTTTGATCTCATCGGTAATGTGAGGAACCACCTGAACGGTTTTCCCCAGATATTCACCTCTGCGCTCTTTTGTAATTACATTATTATAAATTCTCCCGGTGGTAACGTTGTTGGCCTGAGAGGTGCGCACATTCAGGAAACGCTCGTAATGACCTAAATCCAGATCGGTTTCAGCCCCGTCATCGGTTACATAGCATTCGCCATGTTCGTATGGGTTTAAGGTTCCCGGATCGATATTTAAATACGGGTCAAATTTCTGAATGGTGACCTTAAAACCCCGAGCCTGAAGCAGTTGCGCCAGCGAAGCAGCGATAATTCCCTTTCCTAAAGATGAAGTAACGCCCCCGGTTACGAAGATATATTTGGCAGTAGATGACATAGAAATAGTGCTGGCCTTAGTAAACCGGGTGCAAAGGTAGATTTTTCGGGTAAATAATAAATTCGAGTTTTCAGTTTATGATGTAAAGTTTTGAGTTTTGATCCGATGAGTTTCTTGAAAGAGAAACTTGTAAACTATACTTCGGTTACTTTCTTTTTCAATGCGTGTATTTACCCTGTGTTAAATCGACAACCTGAACATAATCCTGTTTGCCCTGACCTGAATTCTTCCTATTTTAGGCGATTGAAACCTTTTGAGATGCGATTTTTTAGACTGTTGAAGTTTCTTTCTGTAGTATTTTTTCTTTCTACACCTTGTCTTGTCTTCGCTGCTCCACCTGTTGCTTCCGGATTGTTCATGACTGTTCCCGCAGGAGGCGGTGGGATGAAGATTGGTCACAATATCATAATCAACTTTATTTATAATGACCCGGACGGGAATGCTCAACAAAATACGCTGATAGAGTGGTTACAATATGATAATGATTGTCCAGGAATAGCCACCGTTATTTCCACAACCACGGTTTCAGGCGCCACAGTTACTTCAAATTTTAACTTACCTGCTTCAACATTAGGAAAACATATCTCCTGCAGAATAACTCCACGCGATAACACCGGAACTCTAGGTACGCCTGTTGAATTCAGACCCTGGAGTTGTGGTGCACCTAATCCTGTATTAACAAACTCAGCCACCTGCGTCAGAGCTGGGGGAGGTGTTGTAGGAAAAGGTAATTCATTACCGACTTCAGCTTCTCAATGCTCTGGCTTAGCAGTCGCAAATTGGACGGTAGACTTTACTGGTATTAACTATGTGGTTCCAGGTGGCTTAACTCCTAAAATTATTATTGATTGGGGAGATGGTATAACTGAGACGCTTATACCAACATTGGTTGACAATACGGAAACCAATTTTGGTAAGCAGACCTGGCGAGTGCTAAGAGCACATACATTTGATTACTCTATTGCCGGAAGAACGGCCTCAACAACTGTTGGAGCGAGGTGTACCTACACCCTTAGGGCAACTTATGGAGTTGGTGCAACAAACTGTTCTGCTAGCGTTCAGCAAACACAGCCTTTTACGGTTTGGGACACGGAAGATAATGTTCAACTGGGAACTTTTGATGTTGATCATGATCCAACAAGCGCAGGTGTTCAAACTACGCCTCCAGCACCCCTTCCTGCATCTACAGAAAATACAAACATATGTGAAAATGATGTGAGGGCTATTCGATTATTCGACAATACAATTTTCAATTGTACACCACCCTTAGAAGATCCAATTCCATTAGTCAGGCCAGGCTTAGTAAATGATAAACCTCGTTGGGTTCAATGGGTTTATGGAACAGCGGGCTCAAACATCACCACCGGTCCGGGTGCGACCGAGAAAATTATTATCAACGGTGTTTCCTACACTGCGGCACAGTTACCAGTGTTTGGACGCCCGTTTTATATTCCAGAATCAACTGTGGGTCCTTCAGGTTTTTTTACAGATGATATTGTAATGCCTACTTCGACTTCGGGTAATGCAAACGAGCAACTATTCGTTACGTTGAGAAGTTGGAACACCTGTAATGCATTTGATAGGCTAACAGGAGATGGGTCTGGAATTAATCCACCTCAGGGTGCTCCATTTAATGTGTTTAACATTTATGGTGGAACTAATCAACCACCGATTGGTATACCTGGGGTTGGAGAACCAGCTGGAATAAATCCCTTCTTTGCCAATTCAAGTCCCAAGCTTCGCGAATATGCAATTACCATTGTGGATACACCCGATCCACCCGTTGTAGCAAATAAAGATATTTGCAATGGAGAATCGACAACATTAAGTGTTACTTCACCTCTTGCGGGTGTAACCTATAGATGGTACCAAACCAATGCAGATGCGACATCAGGCAATACTTCTTTGGCTTTAGCAACAGGTACCACTTTTACACCGTCTAATGCACAAATACCCACAGGAAATCGAAAGCATTTCTTTGTAACAGCAGCATTTGCCAGTGGTTGTGTAAGTACACCAACGGAAGTTACTATAACCCGGAGATCTGCTTTAACTCAGCCACCTGTCATCACGGGTCCTGCCAATCTTTGTCCATCGTCCAATTATATTTATAGCGTATCCAGTTCTCCTGCTGCTGTTACGATAATTGACCCGATAACGGGTAACTTTGTTTTGAACACAGAATTGTTTTGGACTGTTCCGGCAGGCTTAGGTTCCATTAGTGCGGGACAAGCAACCCAATCGATCACGATTACTTCAGCAGCAGCTGTAGGATCCGGTAATGTGTCCGTTGTGCATCGCTATGTTACACCTCCGGCAACTACTTCAGGTAGTCAATGTAGTGGAACGGCTCGGACCCTGCCTGTAAATGTGCGCGATAAACCAACAGCCAATATCACTCCGGATCCAGCAACAGTATGCGAGGGTAGTACGATCCAACTTAATGGTAATCCCTCACTTCCGGCTTCAGCGGCAGGGTTTACTCCCTCTATCTCAAGTCATAGCTGGGGAGGAAGTTCAGGTGTTTTGGATAATTTAAGTATTCAGCAGCCAACGGTGCAAGGTTCTATTTCACCAGCTACCTATGGATTAACTTATGTAGTAACTGCAGATTTTGGTGGGGGAGTGTTCTGTTCTTCAGTACTAGACAACTCCCAGGTTATCGTATCACCCAATACCCTGCCATCAAATGCTGGGTCAAATCAATTATTGTGTACTTCAGTGGATGGATTTGCAGCAACATTGGCAGGAAGCAATCCCGGTGCCGGAGTAGGAACATGGACATTTGTCTCCAGTATTCCGGTAAGACCCACTCCTGCCTTTTCTGATATTCATGATCCCGCTTCAACCGTTTCAATTACATTAGGCAATGAGGGAGCATATACACTTCGCTGGACAGTAGTCAGTGGAACATGTACAAGCTTTGATGAGGTTGTGATTGACTTTGGTTCAACGCCAACAGCTTCTATTCCAGGAACGGCTCAAGGGATTTGTGGTGAGACGGCTACATTAGCGGGCAATACACCTATCATCGGATCCGGTACCTGGACAATTACTGGTGCTCCTACCGGAGGATCTCTTACTATAAACTCACCTACCTCACCGAATTCAACAATTCAATTGTCAGGAGGAATCGTGTATGGACTCTATCAATTAACCTGGACAATAAAAAGTGGTACATGCCCTGCCAGTGCCGCTCCAGTTAACATTACCTTTAGCCGACCTGCAACAGCTACGGTACCTGCCGATTTTACTACATGTGTTGATCAAATTCTTCTCTCACCAATACCGATAACAGGAACTGTTGGTGGAGGTTTGGGAGCTAGCCAACAGGGGCGATGGGAAAGAATTTCAGGATCAGGAACATTTACCAGCAGTGGTGCTGGTACAGGCGGAGCTATTTTAGGACCAACAATTAATGATCAATACATACCAACAGCAGCAGATTTTGTAACGGGTTTTGTTGACTTAAGATTGGTGGCCATTGATCCGGATGGTGCTGGTGCCTGTGGAAATGTAAATAGCACAACCCATCATATTGCATTCGATAAAAAACCAGCCAATGCCGATGCCGGCTCTGATGTCGCGGTATGTAATGGCGATGTGGTAAATCTGACAGCGGCTACACCAACCAACGGTGGGGTTGGAACCTGGTCACCAGTTACAGGTGTAACGGATATTCACGATCCAACCACTACAGTAAATGGGTTGAGTGCTTCTGCTACCTTTACCTGGACAGTGCAAAGTGCTGGAAACGTTGCATCGACTCCTGGTGCGTGCGCATCAACGAACAATGATATGATTGTAACCGTTCGGACTCTTCCCGCTGCATTAGATCCAACACCCGACTTGTGTGAAACAGATGAAGGAACCTTTAAAGCATTGAATGTACTATTTACTGATTTTAATGATGGTGTTACCAATATTCCATCTTCTGCTAATCGGATTGTGAAATGGTATAAGGATGCTAATGATCAGACTCTAGATAATCCCATCCCTACTGCGACAATTGATATTAGTAATGGACAAATTTTGTTCACGCGTGTGATCGATACATCGAATCCAGAGCTTTGCAATCAACTTGGACAAGTGACCTTCACCGTTAATTCGAAACCGCTTGCCTTAGATAAAGACTTTTATTTTTGCGAAGAGACCATAGGCTCGAATACCGTAAATGATATTGACCTCACGGATGTTTTTTATAAGGATGAAATAACGGGTGGGGCAGCTAACCGCACCGTTTCCTGGTATGGAAACTCTACTGATGCTGAGGCGGGTTCTAATCCAATTTCGGCTAATGATGTTGATATTGCAATTACCACCCAGGTATTTGCCCGCGTGGTAAACGATCTGACGGGTTGTTTTAATGTTGCAGAAGTCAACCTCATCATAAAGCCACGGCCTGCCGATCAATCCATTTTAGGCTCGTCTACTCCTTGTGTTGGTGGAACTGAACTCTATCGTGTTAGTCAGGTAGCAGGAGCTACTTATACATGGAACATACCACCGCAATTTGGAGTGCTTGGAGGTGGTGGTGTAAATGACTTTTACGTTTTGTTGGAATTCTTAGCGCCAACGGCACCCATTAATATCGGACTGACCGTACAGCTAAACGGTTGCGCTGGAAATTTATTGACTAAACCGATAGGAGTTTCAGCCGCGCCTACTGGCTTTGATATTATATTGCCCGCTTCAGCTTGCGAAAACGGAATTATTCCTTTCACTGTGCTTCCTGACAATACAGGGAGCTCGAGTTATAACTGGCAAATATTCTCAAAGGCTACAGGTTTACCCGGTGGAGGTTTAGTTGTTAATGGTCAGACTACGGGTAGTGTTTTGATCAATGTATTGAGCGAGGACATCATCATTAAGGTAACCGAAAGCAATGTTTCGAATTGTGTGGGTACTCCTGAAGATACGGTGGTAGTGGTGAATAAGAAACCGATTATGGATCCTTCTATCGTTCCGGTTTGTAGTGGTGATATCACGAACATTCTATTATCAGAAAACGGATCAAGTCCTGTGGTGGCAACTACGTTTGATGTAAATGTACCATCCGTTCTTCCCAACATCACAACCGTATCAGGCCCTACACAGGGAGTTGTAAGTTCAACTGGAATTCAAAATGATATTTATCGCAACCTGACAACCGCCCCAATACTTCCCCTGCTCTATCGAATAAAACCTATTAGTGCTGTCGGTTGTATCGGAGATGAGAAGAGTATAACACTGAATATTAAAGCAGAGTCTTTAATGGATCCGAATTTAGATAAGGCAGTGTGCAGTGATGACCCCATCGAAGTAACGTTGAAATCAGCTGTCAATTTTATACCGGCTGACCGATTTGATATCACGTCTATTGCCTTTGATGCCGCTAAACTTACGCCATTAACACCACTGCCCGTAACAGGTGCTGGCACATTGTATAATGCCAATGAAATTTTTAATCATGCATGGGAAAACATAAGCACAACCGATGAACAGGTAATTTATACTATACGACCATACAGTTTAGCAACCGGATGTTTTGGAAATCCCCCCGTACCTGTTAAGGTTACCATTCTGCGTAAACCATTAGTCACCCCAGTTGTGTTGCCACCAGTTTGTAGTGGCGAGGTACTTAATATTCCACTCACCTCACTCAATGTTCCGACTGCTACTTTTAGTTGGACTGTGTCTCAGATAAACGGAAATATTACTGGGGCAACAAGCGGATTGGGTAGCACTATTTCCGATCAGCTTATTAATAATGATCTTCTACCGGGATCAATAGTGTATGAGATTCGGGCCTCCAATCCATCCTCTTCACCTAATTGTGCTGGTCCTCCCGAATATATTACTGTAAATGTTAAGCCTTCACCGAATGTTACTCCTATTAATGATACTATTTGTTCAGATGCTGCTGGCGGCACAACGGCTGTACTGGATTTAACTACACTCCAACCCGCTGTGAGTGCAGATGCCGGTGTAACGTTTACTTGGTTTACAAACAGCAATGATTTTGCAGGATCACAAATACCCGCTGCACCTCATTCATTTATTGACAATGTACCTGTTTTCGTTCGCGTACTTAATCCGAACGCTGCGAGTTTGTGCTTTAAAGATGTAGCGGTAAGATATAGTATAAACCCAACACCTTTATTAACAGCAACGCCTAGCGTTACCAATATTGCTCCTTTCAATATCTCTTGTTTTGGTAAGAGCGATGGACAAATCGTTGTATCAGCACAGTTTGGAAGCGGGCATACCTATAGTATAAATGGGGCAGGTTTTGTTCCTGCAGTTTCATTCAATGGCCTTGGGGCATCCATTCCGTACACTGTGATTGTGAAAAATTCTGAGGGTTGCACAGATACCCAGAACATTACACTTATTGAACCACCGGCAATTATTGAAAATCATAGCATCGTTAACGCAAGTTGTTTTAGCATGGTTAACCCCGATGGACAGATTACCATTTCGGGTTCTGGGGGTGCAGGAAATTTGAGTTATTTCTTATTGCAGGATCCAAGCAATGTCTCCGGAAAATCGACTGGTGCATTTGTTGATGTGCGCCCGAATAATTACACGCTCCGCATCGAAGATGAAAACAGTTGCTCTGCAACCGTATCAAATATTCTGGTAGGACAGCCTACCGAAATTAAACTCACGATAGCTGCGACAACTGATCCGAATGGGTATGGTGTAACGTGTGAAGGAGCGAGTGATGGTGAGATTCGCGTTATTACCATTAGTGGTGGTACGCCAGCAGCGTTAGGTTATACCTATGCGCTGGATCAGGATCCCCTTAATACTTCAGGCTTCACCAGTGGAGCGTTCACGAATCTATCCGCTAATACACTTTACTCCATAACAGCAACCGATAGTAAAACCTGTACTAAAACTTCTTTACCATTGGTGATCATTGGTCCACTTCCATTTTATGAAGGCGCTATTGGTCTGAGTAAAGCTGTTTGTGAAGGAACTGATCCTGCAGTAATTTCTATACTGGCTCCTGCTTTTGGAGGCATTGGTAATTATCAATACACATGGTTTGAGTCAACTGATAATGTTACGTTTACACCAATTGCCAATTCGAATAGTGCAACATTTGATCCGCCTATTATTCCGGTTACTACTTTTTATAAGAGAGAGACGAGTACGGGTTCATGTCCTCCAAAGGAATCTGCAGTAACAACGATTACAGTTAATCCACTGCCAACGGCATCGATGGCTTTTGATAAACCAAATCCTGTATGTGAAAACGACTTTATTCTTCTGACTTTTACGTTTACCGGTGCGGCTCCTTTCTTTTTTGATTACAATGATGGAACCACTTTTGTAAACAACCGTATTGGGGCGAACGTTACCCCAATACCGATAGTTGACATTAAGAATGATGCGACCTATACTTTAACAAGGCTGAAAGATTTCAACGGTTGTGTAGGAACCACAACCCCAATTTCTGCCCCCATAGTTGTAAGCAAGATTAATGTTGATTTTGCGATTACTAGTCCTTCACCTCAATGTAGCGGCAGCGAATTCACTTTTGAATGGACAGTGGACCCTGATGTAGAATACACGTGGACCTGGAGTGATGGAACAGTTGATCCTCCTATTCCTCCAAACTCATTACCTTTAGGACTGCAACCAAGGGCTCACATTTATTCAACGGCCAATACATCAACCAATACAAGTATCCCGGTATCCTTGAGTGCTAACATAGGCGGCAAGTGCGCAAAGTTAACTACCAAAATCATTTCAGTATACCCTAATATTTTCATCAATGCATTCCCTGATAAAACAATAATCTGTAGTGGTGAAACCGTAAAGTTTACAAACAATACAACTGGGGGAACAAACCATCACTGGTATTATCGTGAGAAATTTACGCCTACTACTATCGGTGATTTTGTTGCTACTCCTGTAGCAACAAACCAAAGTATACTATTCACAAATACTACAGCTTCAAATCCAATTACATATGAAGTAGTATATGATGTGAATAATTCTGATTGTCCTGATCAGGCAACATTCGATATTGATGTTTATAAGGAAGTCACTGCTTCATTTAGTGACTCGGCACCTACACCATATCAATCCGGAAAATCTACAGTTGTGTTCACCAATACATCAACTCCACTCGATGCAACTTATTTTGACTATGCATGGAAATTCGGGGCCAATGCAAATCCATTAACGTTTGACGGAACGACTTCACCTTTAACTGTCGACTTTTTAACATATGGAACAAGAACTGTTGAACTTGTTGCTACAAACCGGGATGCAATAACACGTGGATTAACATCAGGATGCGCCAGCATAGCTTCGGATGAAATTATGATTGTACAACCTGACTTAATTGCTGCGTTTAAATATACTCCACAGACAGCGTGTTTCCCTGATAGTATTGTGATTACTGAAAATCTGGCGAATGGAGATTTGTATCAATGGAAACTCTTCAACATTACTTCAGGAACTGCACTTCAAGTATCAAATGATATTCTGCCTGTTTTTAAAATAACAAATCCAGGGACGTATTTTATTGAATTGAAAACGACCAACTCAATTACAAATCAAACTGCGTTTGCAGATAATCATGCAACACCAATTGAAATTTTTGATGTTCCATTTGCAGCTTTTGAAGCGCGGCCAAAAACAATATTTATTCCTGATGAACAACTGATCATAACCAACCGATCAACGGATGCGAATCAGTACGATTGGGATTTTGATGATGGTGAAACATCACAACTCGCTGAACCGAATCATTTTTATGCTCTTGCTGGTAAATACATTGTTACACTCGTTGCCGGATTTAACCACGGACCAAAGGATTCTGATGGTGATGGTGTGATTGATGGTGACATGATTTGTTACGATACGGCTCGCCAGGAAATAAATGCGAAAGAAGGAGGCCTTACCAGAATACCAAACGCATTCACTCCGAATACATCAGGACCCAACGGTGGTGTATCCGGTGGAGGGACATTTAACGATGTATTTATCCCCATCACAAAAGGAGTAGAGGAATTCCAAATGCAAATTTTTGATCGCTGGGGTTCTTTGATTTTTGAAAGCAATGAGAAAAATATAGGATGGGATGGCTATGATAAAAACGGATTGTTATTGCCAGCCGGGGTATATGTATACAAGTTAACACTGCGTCTGTCCAATGGACAACGAACAACGCAGGTTGGTGATGTAACACTAATTCGATAATTTTAGAGAGCATGTCGAAAACTGATTTTATAATGAGAAGATGGATAGCAACAGCAGTAATGATGATCGTCATTGCATCAACCACTTTTGCACAAGATCCTCAATACTCTCAGTATTATATGGCCCCATTGTATTTGAATCCTGGCTTTACCGGAATTACACCTCAGCAACGTGCTACGTTTAATCATCGCATTCAATGGCCAAGTTTGCCGCAAGCCTTTTCTACCTTCTCTGCATCCTATGATATTTTTGTACCCGAGCTGCGAAGTGGTTTTGGTTTGATGGCCACAACGGATAAGATGGGCTCAGCCGGATGGAGAACTACTACTGCAAGCTTATTGTATTCGTACAAAGTAAAACTCTCAAAGAAAATTGTGTTCTCACCTGGATTGAGTTTTGGATATGGTAATAATGGTTTAGATCGATCGAAGCTTCGTCTTGGTGATGGATTGGAATATCAAAAGGGTGATGAATATTTTTCTATTGATGACGCTGTAAAAAAATTAGGCTATCAATCCTATTTTGATTTTGGTGCAGGATTTTTGATCTACAGTAAACTGTTTTGGTTTGGTGCAGCATTCTCTCACATTAACCAACCGAATCTTTCTGTTTTAAATGATGTGAGTCGCCTTGGTATGAAATCGACTTTTCATGCCGGATTGAAAATTCCATTGAGCGGTGGAAATCCAAGACCTGGTTCTGGAGCAGTGGATTATTTGACACCTTCTCTTATTTATCGCGTTCAGGGAAATTCATTTTCACAATTTGATATTGGCGTGAACTATCACATCGATCCGGTCTCTGTTGGTGTGTGGTATAGAGGTAAGCCCTGGCAGAAAACAGTAATCAATAGTGTATCACAAGATGCCTTAGTACTCACGCTTGGCTTATATTTTAAAAACCTTACCATTGGTTACAGCTATGACTTTACGCTTTCTGAAATGCAAACTGCATCAGGAGGTTCGCATGAAATTGCCGTTATGTATCAATTTGTTTCGAAGCCCATGCGAAGAAATGTGAAGCAGAAGTACCGTCTCATTCCTTGCCCTACCTTTAACAGCAAGGAAGGATTTTGGAATTAATGCACTTATAGCTTTGCTTTAAGTTCCTTTGCTGCGATTTTATTTCGCCTTTTTATCCACCCATTTTGCAATTCAAAAGGCAATAACTCCACTCACCGAGCATTACCGGAATTCTCGTTTAACGGCAGGTTCCTTTTTCATTTTCACTAAAATGAATAGGTAATTGTCTTGTGGTTGGCCTTGATCGAGTGGAGTAATTCAATTGATTTTAAGGAATGGGTCTGAAGAAAGTTTTAATCGTATTCGCATTATTATGTATTCCGTTTTGTGATGTATTGGCGCAATGTGGCGGTTTTATCATGGAACCAGGCTTTGCTTTTACAACGAGTAGTCGTGGTTGCGCTCCTTTTACAGTTGGATTAGAAACAAATTATTTATCATCTGTTGCGGGAACGGAATACTATGTCAATTGGGGTGATGGATCTCCTGAAGAGACGTATGTTCAGGGACTTGGCCCAGGTGTGGCTATTTCACATTTATATCCTAATTCACCAATTGATTGTGGTTACGATCTTATCATTGATGCCGCGAACGCATGTAATCCCCGTGGTAGTGTTGTACCCATCACTACTCAAGTAATTGTTTGGACGAATGATATAATCTCTATTGACCCTGGTGTGTTTCGGGTTTGTCAGGGTTTTGCTACAGATGTTTTGTTTACGGACAATAGTGATTGGAATTGTTATCCTCGCGCAACACGCGAGAATAGTGAAGCGCGATGGATACAATGGATTTATGGAACAGGTCTGTTGGCGAATCAGATTCCTGGAATTGAAGTGAACGCCATTACGCCTGGTTTATATCCGTATTTAGATCCAGCTCCTGTAAAGAATCCGATCTATCCCGTCTTTTCTCCCGGACAGATAAGTTTGCCCATTAACGTTCCTGTTACAACGCCAGCTGATATTGGTAAGGAGTTTGAAATCACATTAAAAAATTGGAATCAATGTAATCCTTATGATAATGTACTAACGGATTTGAATCCATTCAATCCGGTTAATGGTGATTTAGTGAACGGTGATAACGCACCAGAGATGACCACCGCACGAATTGTTATTGTGGACGCACCACAACCGGATTTTGTTACACGATTAGGAAGTGCAG
>JBDTTT010000118.1:0-17058 GCA_039930485.1 Chryseolinea sp. | reverse complement strand
ATGGGTGAAGCATGACATTCAGATTCAACATGCTCTTAAAGATCCTAACGTTTTGATTCGCATGAATCCGGAAGAAGGTCCAAAATTGACTTCTGATAAAGTAAAGCAAATTAAAATAGCGTTATTTAAGTCCAAGAAGCAACCAACGCTAAAGGCACTTGCTAAGAAGTTCAAGGTATCTGACATGCAGATTCACCGTATTAAAACGGGCGAGAACTGGAGTCACGTTAAAATTTAATTTCAACTTTATTTATTCCACAAGAGAGGCTGTCTTCTACCATTAGAAGGCAGCCTCTTCTTTTTTATTTCCCAAAAAAGAATAATAGACAATAGTGTAAATCAATACGTCTATGAAAGGTGGCGACAAGTGTGGAGAGTCTTCGATTGATTATTTATAATATGTAACCTCCACTCTAAACCGTGGATCAATTGCTCCCAATCTATCGTATGCAGATTTAGAAATGCGGATAATCACTTTTTCAGTTAACGCAGTGTCTGGAAGTTTACCCATCACGCGAACAAACACTTCTCGGTTATTCATTTCGTTCTTCACCTTTAAGATAGTACCTACCGGTGCAGTGCGATGAAGAGCCAGATATTTTCTGTTTCCATCAGTTCCTTCAATTAATTCAGCAACACCATTCTCCACTAACTCATCCGCATTCTTTACTGACTCTGAAATGCGAATCGTGGTGATTGGATTTTCTTTTGGTGGTTGAGTGGTTTGAGAAGTAGTTACATTTTTTATCGGCTCCGTTTTTACTGGCTCAATTTCTTTAGGAGTTGATACTACACTTTGCTCAGTCTGAGAAACAACTAATACCTGACCAATACTCAAGTCATTTCCTTCAAGGTTATTCCACTGCTTTAATTGCTGAATTGTAATTCCATATTTCTGAGTTATCGAAAACAACGTCTCTTTTGCCGATACCGTGTGAGTACCTTTTTGATTTGATGTCGGAGTAATCGTTGAAGTTTGTACGGTTGAACTCGATACTGTATTTCGCTTTTTGATTGTTAGTTCCTGGCCGATAGATAGTTCATTACTTGAAAGATTATTCCATTGCCTCAACTCATCAACCGAAACATTGTATGCTTTCGCGATAGAGAACATGGTCTCCTTTGCAGTCACTTCGTGAATAAATCCGCCACCGGTTACGGGTTGTGATTTGGGACGAGGTGTATAAGGTACTTTTAATATTTGTCCAATTTCCAATCCTCCATCCGCTGTAGGATTATATTGTAAAATAATATCAACAGTCGTTCCGTATCGTTTCGAAATACCGTAAAGCGTCTCCTTCTCCCCCACTTTGTGAAGCACAAATACTTTTCCGTTGATGGTTTCGATTCCAGTGGAATCGAAAGGTGTTTGCGGATGAAAAAATGCAGCACCCGCTAAAATCAGTTCATGAATCATACAATCTTGTAACTTACCAACTCTACTTTATTCCTCACGAAAAATACGCATCCGGAAAGGATGAAAAAAGTATCCCACCCGATTCCTTTCAGATGATCGCTCATTTTCTCGTGCAATACAATATTCCCCATAGCCGAAAGTACTATCAAATCGTTGGCCAAACCTTCACCCTGAGTATAAAATGAAATGAAGATCAAGCCATCGTGTTCCAGGTACTCTAACGAAGCAATTGCCTGCAAATTTAGTTTCTTCTCTAAAAATATTTTTACGGTTTTAAAATATTCGTTGCCATCATGATAAAGTTGTGGCCGAAGCACGCTAAAACTATGACTCGGTTCAGTATTCGCCCCTTTTACTTCTTTCCCGGTTTGTATATCCAGAATTACTTCGCGCGATCCATAGATAGAGGTCATTCCAAAAACAAAACCCTTCGATACCGCTGTCAATGAGAAGTCATTGTTCCACCAGTTTAAATTAAACGCTGGCAGGTCATATACTAAAATACCTTTCTTATCTGGATTGTTTGTTTCGGTATACATCGTGAGCAGAATGCGATTTGAAGAAACCGCATTTAAGTTTACCCACCATTGCTCTTCTGAAACCTTATTTTGCCAAAGCCAGGCACTGTCCTTCACAAGCAATGCCGAAAATGAAACTTGCTTTTGCTGACTATTACGAATTTCAAACACCAATACGTTACCATCTTCCGAAACAACGCTATTCCAAACGATGCCGTTAAAAACATGGGAAAAGTTAAATTCAAGCTTTCGTTCCAAGACCGTTTTAATCTTACTTTTATGCAATGTAAAGCAGTATTCAGTTTTCCTGCTACTCTTACTACTTTAATAATTAAGGATATGAAAAAATCGTTGCTCTTCATTATTTTTTTTGGTATGGTCAGCGTCACTTTCGCTCAAACAAAAGTGATGGTGATGGACATCAAGAATGAAATTGATCCGCGCATGACGCGCTATGTTGAGTTAGCGCTTGAACATGCCGAAGAAACAAAGGCCGACATTGTGATTATTGAAATGGATACCTATGGTGGTGTATTGACTGATGCAAAAGATATTGTCGATAAATTGATGGCATTCAAAAAGCCAGTATGGGTTTTTATAAACTCTGATGCTGCCTCTGCCGGTGCACTCATTTCTATTGCCTGCGATAGCATTTACATGTCACCCGCTGCAAGTATTGGTGCGGCAACAGTAGTAGATGGAAGCGGTGGTAAAGCTCCTGATAAATATCAATCGTACATGCGCTCTATTATGCGTGCCACGGCAGAAGAGAATAAGCGAAATCCTCAAATTGCAGAAGGCATGGTAGATGAGAATGTAAAACTAGACAGTCTGAAAGAAATCGGTCAAGTGATTACCTTCTCCACTTCTGAGGCCATGGCAAATGGCTATTGTGAAGGCAAAGTGTCTTCCATTGAAGAAATCCTGAAGAAGAACAAAGTCGCTAACTATGAAATTGATCACTTCGAGTTAAGTTCAACGGATAGCATTATTGCTTTCTTTCTCAACCCATTTATCAGCGGAATCTTAATTCTTGTCATAATTGGTGGAATTTATTTTGAGATGCAGGCGCCTGGTGTCGGATTTCCCGGTATAGCTGCGTTAGTGGCTCTTGTCTTTTATTTAGTTCCATATTATCTGAATGGACTTGCTGCCAATTGGGAGATTATTGCATTCTTCATCGGCATTATACTTATAGCGCTAGAAATTTTTGTCATTCCGGGCTTTGGCATTGCAGGGGTATCGGGCATTGCTATTACTATTATGGCACTTGTACTCATTATGATTAACAACGATGCATTTGATTTTGAATTTGTGCGCATGAACGATATTCTTATTTCTCTTGCTGCCGCAATGGGTGGATTGTTGGGCGGAATGATTTTACTCTTTGCCGGAAGCGCGAAACTAGCTAACACAAAATTTTATAAACGCATTGCGCTTACCACAACACAGGAAAGTGTTGAAGGATACAATGCCAATTTTGTGCGCGAATCGATGAAAGGAAAACGCGGTACTGCTCACACTGTGCTGCGTCCAAGCGGCAAAGTAATGATTGATGAAAATTTATACGATGCCTTTACCCTCGGTGACTATGTGGAGAAAGGATCAGTCATTGAAGTGGTCGATGATGAAACCACATCCCTTAAGGTAAAACCAATAAAATAGTTTCACCCATTCTATTTGATTCTTCTACTTCTTAATTGTAGAATCAAATAGATTTATCGAATAGTATTGCGTCTGGCTGATTTATTATCAAAAAAAAAGCGACCATTTTTTCTACTAATCCCATCTTCCAACAATTAAAACAATCTTAGAATACCGCAAGGTGAGGTATTCTAAGATTATTTTAACTGCGTTTAAAGAAGCTCAGTCTAATTATTTAATAATTCAATTTGCTCAATAGAGTCATAAAGTTGCCGAACGTTAGGGCAACAATAAAATTTCATTCAACATCAAATTAATTTCTCTTCGAACATTTTCGTCACGGACATCAAGGTTGTGTTAATCATTTTTAAAAAAGTTTTTAACTGTTCCAACCATTCAACATCATCGTGAGTCTAAGGAGCAAATATGTTTAACCAAAAAAAACTCTTTATGAAAATGTTCAGAGCACAAAGCACCGTTTTATCATTCATGTTGTTTGCCTTTTCTCTATTAGCACTTAATGCATGTAGTGACGATGATCCAACACCAGTGGCACCTGCAGCGCCCGTACTCAATGTCGCTACAGAAGTGACTGCTACAGGTTTCAAAGCAACATGGACTGCTGTACCGAATGCTGAGAAGTATTTGCTAGATGTATCGCTCCTTGCTGACTTTAGTACAACGGTAACAGGATACGCCAAAAAAGAAGTTACGGGGACTTCACAAGCCGTAACAGGATTAACAACAGGAACAAAGTACTATTTCCGTCTTTACGCGAAGAAAGGATCCCTCACTTCGGCAGCTTCTGCATCAAAAGATGTGACCTTACCTTAAATCGGATTTTCTCTTAAAATTTGTTGAAGTTATGCTGTTGCCTGTCTCTGCACAGGCAACAGCTAATTTATTTTATTCCATTAGGCATAAAGGTATCCTTGCCTTACAACATCCATTTGACAAATCAATCACAGAATTGAATTTTGTTTTAGTCGAAAAATGTCTTTTTCTTTATGCTTTATACCTTATGCATATGAAAATTCTCATCCCCTTATTTGTTATTCTATTTCTGACTTTTCAATGCTACGGACAAGTTGATCCTCAAAAATTAAAGTATTTACAAAAAACAGAGAAGTACAGAAGAATGAAGAATACAGGACGTGCGATAACGGTTATTGGCGGAGTCCTTTTAGTTACCGGAATTGTTACAATAACGAATTCGATTAAAGCGTATAATAATGGAAGTCCAACCTATTCTGCAGGAGATACGCAAAAGGGGTTTCTGGAATATCTAGGAGGGCTTGCTGGATTGGGTGCTGGTATTCCATTATGGGCTGTGGGTGGCCACAATCAAAAAAAATACGAACAAAAACTACAGGACCTTTCGGTTCGGTTTAATGCAAGTCCTCAAAATAGAGGCTTTACAATCACTTACCGCTTTTGATTTAACTACATCTGTTTTGATCTGCCTTAACTCCAATTAACAATTTGGTTTTGTGGCACGCACCATCACCACTCCAACGGAAAATTTGACTCTGCATATCCAATTGCAAAGTCAGCTCCTGTACCTGAAGAGAGTACTCCCATGTACCACATGCGCACTTTATTATTTTCGATGATCACAGTCGGTGCAATAACAGTAGATGCCTCCCAATCATATTCCTTTTTGACGATGGGTTCAGGATACACTTCATAAGGACCGAGAATCGTATTGCTTCGCGCAATGCCAATTGACTCATCACCCGAGATAAATAAATAGAAAATGCCATCAGGACCTTTTACAATAGCAGGCTCCTTGACTACCTCAGCCCAATCGAGGTCAATGTCGTCTCCGCTTAAAATTGGTTGTTCCTGTTTTGTCCAGTTAATTCCATCGGCTGAAGTAGCACTTAGGATTCCGATAAAGGCAGGAGTACAATTCTCAATACAATAGCCAACATAAAACATATAGTAGGTGTTGCCTTCTTTGATCACTGTAGGCGAAAACAATGCATTGAAATCTTTTGTATTTGTTTGGCCAAGGGAGAGTATAGGATCTAAAGATGACCGTGTGAAAATTTTGTTATTTGAAGATTTAGCCAACCCAAGTTGACCAGTAGCAACAATAGTCCCGCTTACTTCTGCTTCTTCCTTATAACCACAGTAATACATCCATGTTTCTGTTCCTTCTTGTATTACAGATACCGCTTCGAGATGATTGTCCCATTCCCCATCTTGAATATCCAAGGCTACGCTTTCCTCTCCTAAAATATTATTGTTTGAGGGAATCCAATGAATACCGTCAATGGATTTAGCACCTGCAATAAAAAGTTTTTCTGTTGGGCTGGTTAGCAAACTGGTATAATACATTCGGAGTGTATCACCATCCCGAATTACACTTGGATCAGCCGCTACAAATTCACCCTTCCAAACGGGCAAAGGTTGCTTAACGAAATGCATTTTAGAAGATGAAGGGTTGGTGTCGTTGCAAGCAATCAGGAAAAGGAAAAGCAAAGATATGATCAAACTAACTTGTTTATTCATGCTTACTTATTTTGGAAATTGTAACTTCTCAAAATTTGATAGGAAATTTTACTTCTTTAACACCGTAAACTCCACACGTCTGTTGTTCGCACGACCAGCATCGGTATCATTGGTATCAATTGGTTTTGTTTCACCATAACCATGCGCGGTAAGGCGAAAACTTTCAATGCCCTGACTTACTATATAATCAACTACCGATTGAGAACGTCCTTGCGAAAGATTTAGATTGTAATCATCAGAACCTTTATTATCGGTATGACCCGAGATTTCAATCTCTACCGATGGGTTTTGCTTTAGAAACTCAACTACCTTATTTAACTCCACAAATGATTCTTTCTTCAAAGTAGTTTTGTCAAAATCAAAATAGATATTTTTCAATCGCACGGTAACGCCTACTTCGATTGGAATCAAATAGATATCTCGTGAGAATGGTGAAAGTTGGTCATCATCTGCAGAAATACTATCGGTTGCGTTTAAATATCCTGAAGCAGAGGCAGCAATCATATAATATCCGAGCTTCGGAATTTCTTTCTCATAATGGCCGCTAACAGCATCTACCTTTAAGCTTATCTTCTTATCATCACGCAAAGTAACATCAAGTTTTGCATTGATAAGCTGTTCAGTTTTTTTATCGTATACATTGCCTGTAAGCAAAAGCTTTTTAGCAACAGGCTTCAATAGAAAATCAACATACACTGTAGTATCGCTGTTCACAACAGGAATTGTAAAGGTTTGCTGTTTCGGAAGATAGCCCAGTGCCGTTACATTTGCCGTGAATGAATTTATTTCAGGAAGACGAGATTCAAATTTACCAGCGGGTACAGTCTTTAATTTTACAGGCTCTTTATCTTTCCATTTTAATTCAACATCTGCCTGAAGGGGTTGATTATTTTTCTCGTCCAATACCGTTCCGATTAAATTAATCTTAAATGTTTTGGGCACAAGCGCGTAAAGATCAAGTTGGGCACCATCCAATGCTTTGTTTGCACGACTGGTGAATACATTACCGGCATTGTCAATTGTGAAATAATAATCGAGCGCACTGGTATTAATCGGCTTACCCATATTGATAGGTTCAGACCAATTCATCCAACTATCATCAACACGAGTAGTTTTATAGATATCTACTCCACCTTGTCTTCCGGGTGATTGCCGAGCGCTCGCAAAATATAAAGTCTTTTGATCGGGACCAATAAAAGGACCAACATCATCTACATTGGTGCTGAGCTTTAATTTTTCCGGACGTGTCCATGAACCATCAGGCTGGGCATGGCTCGCATACAAATCACTGTTTGCATTATTTTCTATCTCGCTAAAGTAAATGATCATGTGTTTTCCGTCAGCCGACATCGAGGCACCATAGAAGCGGCCTTTGTTCATCTTATCAAAATCCTTTACTGACAATTCACGAAGCGAGTTTCCCGTTACGATTGAAAATCCTTTTTCACCTTTCGAGCGACCTCCTTTTATAAAAAGGCTTCCGTCTGGAAAGACAGTAAATACCTGGTTGGATCGGTGTGGATTGAAAGGAGATGTTAGATGCTCTGCCTGGCCCCACGCTCCATTAGCATCTTTTTTTGAAACCCAGATATCCTGTGTATCATCCTTTCCTAATGTATTGTCCGGATGGTTCTGTACGAAGAAATACAATGTGTTTCCATCTGGTGAAATAACAGGAGCAGCTTCGTGATGAAATGTGTTTACTGTTTTGTCCATCTTCACCAACTCATAGCGGGTAGCTGACTGTTGTGCAGCGAGGTGAAGGGAGCCAACAAAAAATAGCAAGATGTAAAGTGAACGCATACGCATGAAGGGGTTTACGGATAGTAAAGTTAAAACATTAGTCAATAAATCGATACACAAAAAAACCGGCTGATGGGCCGGTTTAACGATTTATGATGTGCAAAATTGGTTTGAACGTATATACCGCCTTATAAAATACTCATTTTACCCAGCAATATTACAGCAATAACGAGTGCTAAAGCAATGCCATTCAATATCAACATGCGCATGTGTTTCGCTGCATCAAGCGAAAGTTTCTTTGAGGAAATCCGGGCAACCGTAATCAAAACAATCACTACGATCATTCCCGTTACATGTTCTACCGCCCAATAGCGAAGGGATGAATCTTTCATTGTTTCAGCAGTAAAATGGACTCTCCTTGTACCATCTAAATAACTAACGATGTATAGTATAATTCCCACAACAGCTTGAAGATGAGTGAAAATCAAAAGATAAAGACTGAATTTATTATCGAGTTTTCCGTATGGTTTTTTCTTTATAAGCCCTGTAACTGCCATGACGATCACTACAATGAGCATGATCAAAATGAAGTAACGCAACAAGATGTGAGTGTGAAGTAATCCTTGATACATAGTATTTAAATTTAGGATTCGAAAGTAGTACTTTTCGGTTTAACTTTGAAACATCACGCCTTTCAATTACTATGAAACGATCTCTCTTTACTATTCTTTACCTATGCCACTCTTTCTTTTTGTTGGCTCAGCAAAATGAAGAGGCCCATCCGGATACTGTAAAAGTTGGAGCGTATATCATCAGTGTTCACGATATTAATTTTCACGAGAAAGAATACACTGCTCGATTTTGGCTTTGGTTCTTACATAACAACGAAAATTTTGATTTCTCCAAGCAGCTTGACATTCCGAATGCAAAATCGATTGAATTCGAAGAACCAATTCTTGATTCATTAGAAGGTAAGGCATGGGTCATTATGAAAATGAAATGCACGATGAAAGAGAACTGGAACGTGGCCGATTTTCCATTCGACAAGCAGCATTTAAAAATATTGATTGAGAATACCTTGTTCGACCATACAAGTCTCGTCTTTAAACCCGATGTTAAGGGTAGCCGGTTTGATGAAGATGAAGCTATTGACGGCTGGCAGATTACCAACTTTAAGGTATTCGAAAAAGAAAACGATTATCAAACTGGCTTTGGAGATACTCGTGTTGGAAAAGAATTCTCAGTCTTCTCTCAGTTCGCTGTTGAAATGGACATTGAGCGCGATGCTTGGGGATTGTTTATGAAAATTTTCATCGGCATGTACATTGCCTTTTTTATTGCGGCCATTAGTTTTGTCCTTCATCCTTCTAAGTTGGAACCACGCTTTGGACTACCTGTCGGTGGATTGTTTGCTGCAGTAGGTAATAAATACATTATTGATTCATTATTGCCAGAGTCATCTTCTTTCTCTCTTGTTGATACACTTCACACCGTTACCTTCTTGAGTATTTTTGCTACACTGGTTGTTTCGGCCATTGCCTTGAAATTTTATGACATTGGAAAGAGAGAAACAGCAGTGACTGTAAACAAATATGGTTCGCGCATTGTGCTTTCCTTATTCGTGATTCTGAATATTGTTTCCGTACTTGTTGCACTTAACTAACCAGAAGTGTTAATTAGTTAGGTAGTAATGGAAAGTGAAAATACTTTCCATTACTATAATTTTATTGCTCTCCCTTCTGGCCTAATGAAAACCAATTACCGGAATCATCCGCAAATAAAGCCTCAATACCATAAAATTCTTTGGTTGGTTCTTTCTTGAACTTAACACCTTTCGCTTTCATTTCTTCAGCTGTTGCATAGATGTTGCGGCATTCAAAAACTCCGTAACCGAAGGTACCTTTTGCAACTAAATCGCGCATGGCTTTAGCTGATTCAGCAGTGAACATCATGCCTTCTGTAATAGACATTAATGTAATTTCAAGATCGGGCTGTTCGGGCGGACAAACTGTGAGCCATCGCATACCTGGACCCATGGGTGCATCGGTATGAACTTTGAATCCAAGTTTGTTCACATAAAAATCATACGCGCTATCCTGGTTGAGTACGAAGAAGCTGACGTGGGAAAGTTTTGAGATCATAGCTTTGTTTTTTGAGTACGTACAAAATTGAAATGTTTGAGCGTAAAGCACTTCTTCAAAATTGCTATTTCAATTTGTCCATCCGTTGGATTCTGCAAAACAATTGGGAATGAACCGGAGTGGTTTTGAAATGATCTCAGATTTATGACGAAGTTGTTTGATTTGAAATGCTGAAGGAGTTAGGCCCACCATTTTCTTAAAGAGTGTAGTAAAAGAGCCACTACTTTCGAAACCCACAAGACTGCATGCTTCTGAAATTGGCATTCCTGTCGATATGAATTCTTTGGCTTTCTCTATTCTCACAAATTTCAGATAGGTATGTGGAGTCATACCATACACATTCTTAAACAGTCTGATGAAATGAAATTTTGAAAAGGCCGCCTCATCCGAAATGTTATCCAAATCAATAGGGTCAGCGTAGTGACTATCAATAAACATCTTCGACTGAACAATCCGTCTATAAACGTAAATTTTAGGATAAGTTTTGTCAGTCATTGCTTGCATGGAGTTTGAGGCTTTCGCATTCTAAATTCTAACTCCTAAATTCTATATTCTGTTCTTACATATTTCTCCTATACTGTCCGCCTACTTCAAACAAGGATTTGGTGATCTGTCCGAGTGAGCAAACTTTTGTGGCCTCCATCAGTTCTTCAAAAATATTTTTATTTAAGATGGCTGCTTGCTGAACGTTCTCTAACAATACATTTGATTTATCACCTTTGAACGCATGAAGCTTGCGCAGCATGTTGATCTGGTATTCTTTCTCTTCTGTAGTTGCTCGAATAACTTCTTGTGGAATAATGGTTGGTGATCCTTTTGAACTTAAGAATGTGTTCACACCAATGATTGGAAATTCACCAGTGTGTTTTAACATTTCATAATACAAACTCTCTTCCTGGATTTTACCGCGCTGATACATTGTTTCCATTGCACCCAGCACGCCACCTCTTTCAGTGATTCGATCAAATTCCGTTAACACAGCTTCTTCCACTAAATCCGTTAGCTCTTCGATGATGAATGAACCTTGCAGCGGGTTTTCATTCTTCGCCAATCCTAACTCTTTATTAATAATGAGTTGAATCGCCATTGCTCTCCGAACGGATTCTTCCGTTGGTGTTGTAATCGCCTCATCATATGCATTGGTATGAAGGGAATTACAGTTATCATAAATTGCATACAAGGCTTGAAGCGTTGTGCGAATATCATTGAAATCAATTTCCTGTGCGTGCAGGGAGCGACCAGAAGTTTGAATGTGATACTTCAACATCTGCGAACGTGAATTGGCATTGTATTTATTCTTCATCGCCTTCGCCCAGATTCTTCGGGCCACGCGACCAATCACTGCATACTCAGGATCAATACCATTCGAAAAGAAGAATGAAAGATTAGGTGCAAACTCATTAATGTCCATTCCACGACTCAAATAATATTCCACGTAAGTGAAGCCGTTCGCTAAGGTAAAGGCAAGTTGTGTGATGGGGTTCGCTCCCGCTTCCGCGATGTGATATCCTGAAATTGAAACGGAATAAAAGTTTCGAACATTCTGATCGATAAAATATTGTTGAACATCACCCATCAAACGCAATGCAAATTCGGTGGAGAAGATACAGGTATTTTGAGCCTGATCTTCTTTTAGAATATCAGCCTGAACAGTACCACGCACTTGCGTTAATGTATCTGTTTTAATTTTTTCATAGACATCTTTCGGCAAGACTTGATCACCCGTTACGCCAAGCAACAATAAACCTAATCCATCATTACCTTTTGGAAGAGGACCTTGATAAGAAGGAATTTCTGCAGAAGATTGAGCAGAGTACAGCGACTTGATTTTATTTCTTACCTCTTCTTCTAGTCCGTTCTTCTCGATATAGATTTCACATTGCTGATCGATGGCGGCATTCATAAAATAGCCAAGCAGCATCGGAGCCGGACCGTTAATGGTCATCGACACAGAAGTTTTCGGATCCGCTAAATTAAAACCACTGTATAATTTCTTGGCATCATCAAGACAACAAATGCTTACACCTGAGTTTCCAATCTTTCCATAAATATCCGGACGGTAATCAGGATCGTTACCATAGAGTGTTACGGAATCAAATGCTGTTGACAACCGTTTGGCTGGCATTCCCTGACTTACATAATGAAATCTTCTGTTGGTTCTTTCCGGGCCACCTTCACCTGCAAACATACGGGCAGGATCTTCACCTTCCCTTTTAAATGGATAAATACCAGCGGTGTATGGAAATTCTCCTGGCACATTCTCTTGTAAACTCCATCTCAACAAATCACCCCAACTTCTATAATTTGGTAAAGCTACCTTTGGAACTTGTGTATGCGACAATGATTCTGTGTGAGTCTGAATTGCAATTTCTTTATCGCGCACTTTAAATTTAAAGAGCGGCTCTTTGTATTGTTTTGCTTTTGAAGGCCACTCTTCAATGAGCTTTAAGTTTTTAGGATCAAGATTAAGTTTGTGTTTGGTGGCCTCATCCTCCAGTTCCTTCTCCAGAGGAGAAGGAGAGGCCCGTAACAATTTAGTTACCTTATCAAGTGCATAAAGACTCTCCGCAATCTCTGCTTGTTGGTTTACCCACTCATCATACTTTCGATTGCCTTCTGAGATTTCACTTAAGTATCGTGTGCGATGTGGTGGTATCACAAAAATCTTCTCTGACATTTCACGAGTGATCTTGAAAGTAGAACTCAGCTTCGCTCCTGTTTTTTCTACAATTTTATCGATGATGTGTTTGTAGAGTTGATTGGTTCCGGGATCGTTAAACTGAGATGCGATCGTTCCAAACACTGGCATGTCATCTGTCTTCTTATCCCAAAGCTGATGATTGCGTTGATATTGCTTCTTCACATCGCGCAAAGCATCGAGCGCACCGCGCTTATCAAATTTGTTCAATGCAATAACATCAGCAAAATCAAGCATATCTATTTTTTCGAGCTGGGTTGCTGCACCATACTCTGGTGTCATCACGTAAAGTGAAACATCGCTGTGATCTAAAATTTCAGTATCACTTTGTCCGATGCCCGAAGTTTCTAAAATAATCAAATCATATCCTGCAGCTTTCAAAACTTGTATTGCTTCTTTTACATAAGCCGATAACGCAAGATTACTTTGACGCGTGGCCAGTGAACGCATAAATACATGTTCATTGTTAATTGCATTCATACGAATACGATCACCTAATAATGCGCCACCTGTTTTGCGTTTTGACGGATCAACCGAAACCAATCCAATTGTTTTTCCGGTTTCTTTAAAATCAATTAAGAATCTTCTTACAATCTCATCCACCATTGAAGATTTTCCTGACCCACCGGTTCCGGTAATTCCCAATACGGGTGCTTTTGACAACTCCGCTTTCTTATTTATTTCTTCAAATGCTTTTTTATGATCATCAAAAAAATTCTCTGCCGCTGAAATATATTGGGCGGTCAATACGTGATTGACAATTGATAATTGTCCATTGTTAATTATTTTTCCGGTAGGATAATCACTTCGCTCTACCAGATCATTTATCATTCCCTGCAAGCCCATCGCGCGACCGTCATCAGGCGAATAAATTTTAGTGATGCCATATTCCATCAACTCTTTTATTTCTTCCGGCAAAATCACACCACCACCACCGGCAAAAATTTTAATATGACTAGCACCTTTTTCCTGAAGCAAGTCATACATGTATTTGAAATATTCAGTGTGTCCACCTTGATAGCTCGTCATGGCAATGGCTTGCACATCTTCCTGAATTGCAGTGTTCACAACTTCATCTACACTTCGGTCGTGCCCCAAATGAATTACCTCTACACCTGTCGATTGAATAATTCTGCGCATGATGTTGATCGCAGCATCGTGGCCATCGAACAAACTAGCAGCGGTTACAATCCTGATTTTATTTTTCGGTTTATAGGGCTCCGGTGCCTGATGGCCGGAAAGACTGGGGGATTTTTTTTCAATTTTTTCAGGAACCGAAGTAGAACTCATGAGGAATAATCTAGTTATCGTGCAAAAATAACCAGAAGAGCAGTATTTAGCTAACGCTTATTAGGGATTAGCCTCCACGTATATTTTAGAGGACAATAAATTAGAAAATAGCAGTTTACCTTACAGATTTGGCAGGTATTTACATAAGTTTTAAATCTAATCGAAATGAAAAAGTATTTTTTACAATTATCCTTCATCACCCTTACAATCATAGCAAGTCAAAATGCATGGTCACAGGATGTAGGATTTGGAATTAAAGGCGGGCTAAACCTAGCGAATCTAAAAGTTGATGATCCGGAAGCAACATATAATTCAAGAACAGGCTACCATGCCGGAATTTTTATTAGAGGTAAGTTTAACAAAATTGCGATTCAGCCTGAAGTTTTGATCTCTACCCAGCGAAATCTAAAAGACATGGGAACACTCGGAACTGTTGAGAATAGCTTTACTTATCTCAGTGTACCTGTAATGATTAAATTTTATCCAATTTCTGGTCTTAATCTTCAGGTGGGTCCTCAATTTGGTTTTTTGCTTGATGGCGAACAGAAATATAAAACCACTTTATTCACGGGCACAAGAGACATCAAAGATTCGTATGATAACAGCGATGTTTCAATTTCGTTGGGTACTGGCTTCGATTTTCCATTTGGCCTGGGTATCGATTTTCGTTACAACATTGGAGTAAAAGATATCAACAACGAGGCCAATGGCGAAGAAGCCAAAAGCCAGCTTTTCATGTTATCCCTTGGTTGGAATTTTATAAAGTAGTCACGGTATACAAAATCTATATACCGCAGTGCATATAGATTAAAACACTAAACGCAGAATCTGTATCTTGTGCGGTATATATGCTCAAGAAGATTCTGCGTTTTGTTTTTATAAGTTTTGCTAGCCTAATAGGGTTCCTTGTAATCTTTTTGGTGATCAGTATCAAATCAATCGATCATGATATTGATTTAAAACCTTTACTTTCTGTTATGGAAAATAGAATTGACTCAATTCAATTTTCAACAAGAAAGGTTGATGCAAAAAACTTTTCAATTGGCTTCGCTAAAGAAAGCATCACACCACGTCAACGCACTGCAACCGCTGGATATGGAAATCGAAAAGGTAAATTAATTGAGGGTATTCATGATTCTGTTTTTGTTCGTGCGATGGTCGTGCAAACCCACTCATCAACTGTTGCCATTGTCAGTATCGATTTACTTATCGTTCCACCGACTGTTGTTGAAGTTTTAAAAAAACGATTGCCAGAAATTGGTTTCACTTTAGATAACACCTACCTCGGAGCTACTCATACCCATAATAGCGTGGGACATTGGGCCAAAGGAGCAACTACCTTATTGTATGGCGAGTATAAAGATTCTATTGTCAGTTTTATTGCCGATCAAATCATAACGTCAATCAAGCGAGCTTCTGAAAATACATTACCCGCTACAATAAGAGCCGGACATATACCCATTAGCAACGTTGTCACCAATCGCATAAATGATAATAATCCCGTTGATTCTTTACTTCGTGTAATCGAAGTTCATCGCAGTGATAGCAGCAAATTAATTTTGATGAGTCATACTGCACATGCCACTTGTTTACACTCCAGAGACCTTCAATTATCCCGCGATTATCCAGGGAAGTTGGTCGACACGATGGAGCAGCAAGGCTACACATTCGCTATGTTTATGGCAGGGGCTGTTGGCAGTCACGGTTGTAAGGCTCCTGAATATGGATGGAATTGCATCGACTACATTGCAAACGAAATGTCAACACAATTCATGGCGAATCGAAATCATCTTCATACTGTAACTGATTCAACATTAATGATGGAGCGCGTTCTGCTTATGTTACCAAAATCACAAGCAAAAATTTCCATGAACTGGGGAATCAGACCCTGGTTGTTTCGATCTGCGCTTGGCGAGTTTCCTGTTTATCTCAATGCATTGCGTTTAGGAGATGTAGTAATGCTTGGAACACCGTGCGATTTCTCTGGCGAGTTTGATGACCAACTTGATTTAACTGCCGAACAACATCATCTCCAAATGATGGTAACGAGTTTCAATGGTGGATACATTGGCTACGTAACACCTATTCAATATTATGATGTTGATCATTACGAAACACGTTTGATGAATTGGTATGGGCCCGGGATGGGTGAGTACATGGTGGAGTCCTTGGATAAGATGATTATTTCGGTAAGTGATCAATAGAGAGAAATTGAATACATTTTAAAAGAAAAGCCCGCTAGAGTTTAGCAGGCTTTTTTTATCAATGCAATGGAATATCATCTTCCTTCTCTCCCACTACCTCAACTCGCGGTGGCAAAAGTTTATACATTACAGGTGTTACCAATCTCGATAACAGTGTAGAGCTAATCAGTCCACCAATGATTACCCAAGCAAGTGGGGAATACAATGGATTATTTTCAATCGCCAGTGGTATCAATCCACCAATGGCAGTTAATGAAGTCAATACAATTGGCACGAAACGAATTTCGCCTGCTTGTTCAATCGCCTGAAGTAAAGGTATTCCACGCTCACGCAATTGATTGGTGAAGTCAACTAATAGAATGGAGTTCTTCACTTCAATACCAACCAGCGCAATCAAACCAATCACGGCTACAAATGATAACGGATTGCCTGTGATGAACAACATACTTACAGCGCCAATTACACCCAATGGAATAACCGAGAGAACGATTAACGTGCTTTTAAAATTTCCAAACTCCAAAACCAGAACAGCAATGAAACCAAAAACCGTAATCATAATGATGGTGCTTAATCCTCCAAATGATTCCTGTTTATTTTCTAGTTCGCCAGCTGCTACGTACGAATATCCTTTCGGAAATTTAAATGCATCAAGTTTCTTAATCACTTCGTTGTTGATGTCCTCGTATAAATATCCGCTCTTCACAAATGCCGTCACCGTAGAGAAGCGAGCTTTATCATAATGGCGAATAAGATTCGGTGTGGTTTCAAATTCAACTTCTGCAAGTTGACGTAATGGAATGGCCTGACCTGTAACTGAGTTTACATAGATGCTATTGAAAACATCATAGGTAGCATACTTACCTCTCGGCAACGTTACATTAATATT